>JAPPDQ010000050.1 GCA_028875495.1 Chloroflexota bacterium | reverse complement strand
GCGCCAGGTGGTCGGCAAACTCACCGATCTCGTCGCCGAGCCGGAAGAGGACGAGCCAACGGTCGTCACGCTCCCGGAACCGGAGTCGGGCATCGAGGTGTTGGGCGTCGGCGACCTTCTCACGCGAATGGCCCGGTGCTGCAACCCCATCGGCGGCCATTCGATCATCGGCTACATCACGAGAGGGCGCGGCATCACCGTGCACCGCCGCACCTGCCCGAACATCATGCGCGAGAGCGAGAGCGAGCGGCTGGTCGAGGTGGATTGGGGCAAGACGAAGACACTCTACCCCGTCCAAATTCGCGTGGAGTCATGGGACCGCGTGGGTCTCCTTAGCGACGTGACGTCGCTCGTGGCCGATGAGGGTGTGAACATCGTTCAGTCCATCACGGGAGGGCAGGAGGACGACCTGAGCATCATCAGGCTCACCGTGACCGTCGAAAACATCGAGCAGCTCAACCGTCTCTTCTCCAAGATCGAGGGCGTCGTCGGTGTCCTGAGCGTCTCCCGCGTCATGGGGTAGAAGGTGTCCAAAAGACACCACGTTCACTCTGAGCTTGTCGAAGAGTCGTTCATGGTTCGACCAGTTCGCCATAAACGCTTCCCGGCGGGATAGTAGACACCCTCTACGGTATGAGCGGCGGAAGCTCGTCAAGCGTCGTTATCCGTGGACATGCGTCGTATCGCGGATAGTTGCCGTCCCGGTCGATGAGAATCGGGCCAATGCCCACGCGAACAGCCCCTTCGATGTCCGAGCTTGGCTGGTCCCCTACCATCACAGCCTCGTTAGCCTCGACGTCCGCCCGGCTGAGCGCAGTCTGGAAGGCGAGCGGATGGGGTTTCTCGACCCGTACCTCCAGGGACGTGACGGCGAAATCGACGTGACTGGAAAGCCCCAGATCGCGCAGCAGGTCGGCGCCGCTCATGTTCATGTTGGATATGAGTCCCAGGGCCAGCCCGCGCGCTCTTAGCACAGCCAGCGTCGGAACCACGTCGTCGAACGGCGTCAGTGCCGAGGGAGCCGCGCTGAGACGGTTGAATATCCGCAGGGCGAGGTCGGACTCCACGTCGATCCCGCACCCCTTGAGGACGAGACGCTCGTACTCGCCGAAGAACTCGTCCCTGCCCTTCTTGTCGCGGAGGCGCAACGGACGGGACGCGTTCTCCGCCGTCATGAAGGCGTCGGCGGCCGCGTATCCCTTCAGGATGCCTTCAGGGGTGACCGAGTCCCCCAATCCGAACGCGGCACACGCCATCCGTTGAAGTTGGTAGCGTGACGGGCTCCACCCGGCGATGGTGCCGTATACGTCGAAGAGGACGGCTCGAATCATGAGGACACCATAACACCGCAGCAGGCCAATCCGGCAAGGGCAAATATTTCAATCTTGTTCCACTTCGCTGAATCGACGCCCGGAACGTACGCTGCGTCTCCGGAATTTCTGAGTCAAATCAATCTTGTAGCCCCTAGGGACAGCAACTATAATGAAAAGGATTCCGTCCAATTATTAGAACTATGACGACAAGCAAGCGCGACTACTATCAGGTGCTGGGCGTCGACCGGCGGGCCTCCGACGAGGAGATCAAGAAGGCCTTCCGCAAGCTCGCCATGGAGTACCACCCCGACCGCAACAAGGACGCGGCGGCGAGCGAGCGCTTCAAGGAGATCAACGAGGCCTACCAGGTTCTCAGCGACTCCAAGAAGCGCAGCAGCTACGACACGTTCGGCCATGCCGGGGTCAACACGAACGGCGGGGGATTCGACGGCTTCGAGAACTTCGGAGGCTTCGGAGACATCTTCGACGCCTTCTTCGGAGGGGGAGGACGGCGGTCCGCAACGGCAGCGCGGCGGGGAGCCGATCTCCAGGTCGACATCACCATCGACTTCGAGAAGGCGGTTTTCGGAGCAGAGGAGAACATCGAGATCCGGCGGAACGAGATCTGCTCTCGGTGCCGGGGCGCTCGGTCGGAGCCGGGCACGTCGCCGGAAATATGCGTTCAGTGTCGGGGAAGCGGCCAGGTGCGCAGGAGCCAGCAAGGCATCTTCGGCCAGTTCACACAGGTCTCGACGTGCACCATGTGCCGCGGCGAGGGTAGTGTCATCACGACTCCCTGCTCGAACTGCCGGGGCGCGGGAACGGAGATGCGCGACCGCAAGCTGGTCGTCACGATTCCCGCAGGCATCGAGACGAGCACCCAGATTCGTCTGTCGGGCGAGGGCGAGCCGGGCATGTATGGCGGATCGGCGGGCGACCTGTACGTGGTCGTTCGGGTACGCAACCACAAGCTCTTCCGGCGACAAGGCTACGACATCGTCTACGTCCAGAACATCAACATCGCCCAGGCCGCGCTGGGGCTATCCCTCGACGTGCCGACCCTGGAAGGCGACGAGGAAATCGAGATCCCCAGGGGAACGCAGTCCGGCGACGTGATCCGGCTCAGGGGCAAGGGAATCCCGCACCTTCGCAACAAGCGCGCGCGCGGCGATCAGCTCGTGACGGTAATTGTCGAGACGCCCAAGTCCCTCACCGACGAGCAGCGCGAGCTCCTCACCCAGCTTGCCGAGAGCTTCGACGACGGCTCCGGCAACGGCCGCAAGAAGCCCGATGGCCTGTTCGACAAGCTCAAGCAGTCGCTGGGCGCGGACGAGTAAATTTCCCCTTAGAGGAAAAATACGTTCGCGCTGAGCTTGTCGAAGGATTCCCACTCCGTTCATGGTTCGACAAGCTCACCACGAGCGGCTAGCGGAGACTTATTGGACACCCTCCAAAGGATTTCCGTTCACCCTGAGCCTGTCGAAGGGTGAGCCCTCCACCTATGGTTCAGGACGCTGCCACGCACCCGCAACCACCTCCACTCTCCCATTCTTCCTACTTTCTTCTCTCTGCGCTCTCCGCGCCCTCTGCGGTGAGAGTCCTAGGCCCCTCAGTCCCTCGCTGCTGTCGCCCACGCGCCGAGCGCCATGTACCCGCCGTCCACGTTGACGTTTTCACCCGTCATGAAGCTCGCCCTGTCGCTGGCGAGGAAGAGCACGGCATTGGCGATGTCCTGACCCGTCCCCACGCGACCTATGGGATGCGCAGCACCCCATGAGTTGACGACCTCGTCCGCGTCGTCGCCGACCACTCCCGCCGCAGCGCGGAGCATGGGCGTGTCGATGCTGCCGGGGCAGACTGCCAAGACACGGATATTGTCCTTGGCGTAGTCGAGCGACATCTGGCGCGTGAGCGATAGTATGCCGCCCTTGCTCGCCGCGTATGGCGGCACGAGCGGCTGCGACTGCAAGCCCTGGACGCTCGCGGTGTTGATGATGACGCCGCCCCCGCGCCTGCGCATCTCCGGGATGGAGTACTTCGACATGAGAAAGCAGCTCTTGAGGTTCACGCCGATGATGCGGTCCCACATCTCCTCCGACGTGTCCTCCACGTTCGTATACGACGCAGGCGGCTGGATTCCGACGTTGTTGAACAGGATGTCCACGCCGCCGAACCGCTCGACGGTAGCCTCCACGACGCGCCTGCAGTCCGACGAGTCGGCAGCGTCGGCCTCCAGCATCAGTCCTTCCCCGCCGAGACGCTCCACCTCCGCCACCGTCGCCTCTCCCGCCTCGCGGTTCACGTCCGCAACGGCGACCATCGCCCCCTCCTTGGCGAACTCCCACGCCGTCGCCTGCCCGATGCCCAGCGCGCCCCCCGTGATGATGACAACCTTCCCATCGAAACTCGCCATGCCAGCCTCCTGAAAGCGACATTTTGAGCGAGTATAGGCGCGGCGTGGTGGAGCGTCAAACGGCGGTGGAGCAGGCCGACCGGAGCGGACAGAACGGACTCGCAGCCATGATCCCGTCCTGTCAACCTGACATTCCGAGCGCTCTCTGTCATTCCGAGCATACCCTGTCATTCCTCTGAAAATAACCCTCGGCCAATCTCCCGTAGGGGCGATTCGCGAATCGCCCTTACTGCCGTTTTCATGATTGGTGGTGTCGGTGACAACCGACATGACCGATTGCTACGAAAATAGGCTCCGACCAACCTCCCGTAGGGGCAACCCTTGTGGTTGCCCATCCTCCGCTCCGCTCACATTTTCATTTCAGGTGGTGAGGGTGGTAACCCTTATGAGATATTCCGAGCGAAGCGAGGAATCTAAAATCCATATCCGCAAGACTGGGTCGCTGACGCCACTGGTGACCGCGAAATAAAAGTGCTAATATATACACGTGGATGAGACGAACAGGAGACGGGTGCAGCGAAGGCTGGAGCGCGAGGGATGGTACCTTGACCGACACGGTTCAAGCCACGACATCTTCAGACACCCGCGTATCAAGGGCATCATAACGTTACCGCGCCATACCGTACTTTCCCCTGGGATGGCTCGTACCATCGCAAAGAAGGCGGGTTGGACGGAGTAGGAGGACACCATGATCCGATATCCGGCACTCATAGACGGTGACGAAGGGGCCTATGGCGTTGTCTTCCCCGATATCCCCGGCGTCGGCGCAATGGGTGACACCGTGGACGAGGCCCTTCTCAATGCCGAAGACGCGCTCAGAGACTACGTGATCGAGGCAGAAAAGGACGGCGAGGAACTCGCGGAGCCCAGCCCGTTCCGGTCCATTGAGACACCAATGGGCAGCCAGCTAACCACCATTCCCCTGATTCGCACATCGGGTAAGAGCGTTCGGGCGGGGCTGACACTGGACGAGGGCGTCGCCGAGTTCATTGACAGGGAAGCCCGTCGTCGCGGCATGACTCGCAAGGCATACATCACTTGGATGGCACGTCGCATCGCGGCTATGGGCGGGTAATCCACGACCGAGTCTCTTGCAGCAGTTACCAGCGCCAAATCCGATTTGACGTATAAGAATATATGGTCTACTCTAGCTCGAAGACGACGAGACGACCAACCGCTCGCCCAAGCGAACGACGCGGAGCAATGTTACAAAATGTTACGAAATGTTACAAAAAATTAAAGAACCGGTCCCCTAGCACCTCGTGACCTCTCCCGCCCTGCGACGACGCCCCGAAAAGTCACAAAATGTCCCGGAATGTCCCTCAAAAAACGGCTTCTCCAAACCTTTTGTCCTTCTGCCCCTTCTCCCCACTCTGCGCGGGTTGCGCCCTCTGCGGTGAATTGCCTCGCGTTGTCAAACCGTGCCCCGCGCGCGTATCATGCTGCCACATGCCTTCGGGGGTGACTGCTCGTGATCGTGGACTCTCATACTCACGCGGGAACAAGCTGGTTCGAGCCGGTGGAGACGCTCATCCACCAGATGGATGTGAACGGCGTTCAGAAGGCAGTCCTCATCCAGCATGGCGGCATGTACGACAACGCCTACCTGCTCGACTGCGCCGCGCGCCACAACGGGCGGTTCTCGGTCGTCGGCATGGTCGATGAGGCATCATCCTCCGCGCCGGACGATCTGGCCGGCTGGGCCGAGCGCGGAGTCACAGGAGTGCGCCTGACGCCAAGCTCCCCTGAGTCGCTGTGGAAGGCCGCATCCGAAATCGGCCTCACCGTAAGCTGCCGTCAGGATGTTGCGGCCTTCGCATCGGGGCAGTTCGCTGACCTCATTGCGGGTCTGCCGGAGCCGATTCCGGTTGTGGCTGAGCACTTTGCCGGGGGTACCGCCAACATGGAGGAGCCGTACGAAGAATTCGGCCAGGCCCTCGAAATCGCTCAGCTGCCCAACGTCTACATCAAGCTAGGCGGTCTCGGCGAGATCAGCCGCCGCCCTCGGAACCTCGTTGCCGACTTTCGCTTCGACCACACTCCCCCATTCGTCGCGATGATCCTCGAAGCCTTCGGCCCCAAGCGCACAATGTGGGGCAGCGACTACCCTCCCGTCGGCAACCGCGAGGGCTACCGCAACGCCCTGCGCGCCATCATGGACGACCCTCTGCTCAGCGACCCGCAGGACCGCAACTGGGTCATGGGCCGCACCGCGTCCAGCGTCTTCAGGTTTTTGTAGGCGTATGAGCGAACACCGGTTGCTGACCGACGACCTCAACGCCTTCGCCAGCCTGGACGTCCACGTGCCGGGCGCTCCCGACGGGCCGCTGTCCGGCTTGACCTTCGCCGCGAAGGACATCTTCGACGTGGCGGGCCACGTGACCGGAGGAGGCAACCCCGACTGGCAGCGCACGCACGGCCCCGCCGAACTCACCGCGCCCACAGTTCAAGCGCTGCTCGATGCGGGCGCGACCCTCGTCGGCAAGACGCACACCGACGAGTTGACGCGCGGCATCATGGGAACGAACCCTCATTACGGCACGCCCGTGAATGCCGCCGCTCCGGGTCGCGTTCCCGGCGGATCGTCGAGCGGCTCGGCTTCGGCGGTCGCGGGCGGGGCGGTCGATTTCGCGCTCGGCTCCGACACCGGTGGCTCCGTGCGGATGCCTGCGAGTTTCTGTGGCCTCTACGGCCTCCGCCCAACCCATGGCCGCATATCGCTCGAAGGCGTTCTCCCGCAGGCTGCGAGCTTCGACACCGTCGGGTGGTTCGCCCGCGACGCCGAGACGTTCGAGCGCGTCGGGCGAGTGCTCCTGCAGTCCACCTCGCAGGGCGCGATGCCGGACCGCCTTATGATTGCGGAGGACCTCTTCGAGGGGCTTGGAGAGGATGTCCGCGACGCGTTCCAGCCAGTCGTCGATGCCATCACGGAAATGATCGGAGAACCGTCGAAGGTGCAAGTCGCGCCCGACGGCATAGATGAGTGGATGACACACCAGAGATTCCTCCAGATGCGCGAGGCGTGGGACACTCAAAGAGGATGGATCGAGGAGAACAATCCCCGCGTGGCGTTCGAGGTCGCCATACGCTACCTGAACGGCATGTCCGTGACCGATGATCAGATGGCCGCGAGCAACGCCCTTCGCGAAGGGATCAGAGACAGGGTGAGCGGCCTCCTCACCGACGGCGCGATCATGTGTTTCCCGACCTCACCGACTCCCGCGCCTCCGCCCGATATACCCGTTCCGGAGAGGGTGGAGTTGGGTGGACGAATCGCCCGTCTCACCTGCATCGGCGGCATGACCGGGTGCCCACAGATCAACCTCCCCCTCGCGACGGTTGATGGTCTTCCGGTCGGCCTGTCGCTCATGGGCGCGCGAGGCTCGGATGAGACGCTCATGCGCTTCGCCGTGGAGTTAGAAGAACATTGGAGAGGGCGCTCAGTTGACTGACAAGACCCCATACCCCCTATCAGGCGTCGTCCCGATCATCCACACGCCGTGGACGGAGGACGACCGCATCGACTTCCCTTCCCTCGAACGCCTCATCGAGCGGAGCATAGAGGATGGCATTTCGGGCTGCATCATGCCCGCCGTCGCCAGCGAAGTTACGAAGCTCTCCGACGAGGAGCGCACGAGCTTCGTCGAAGAGGTCATACGCTTGGTGGACGGCCGCGTCCATGTGACGGCCGGCGTCAGCGACCCCGACGTGAAGCGCTCCCAGCGTCTCGCTCGCCACGCCGTTGATGCAGGGGCCGACGGCGTTCTGTGCCAAGCCCCGATGGACATCATAGAGGACAAGCAGCAGGTCAAGGCGTTCATGCACGAGCTTGCCGAGGTCGACCTGCCCATGCTCATGGTCCAGGACCTGCACTGGAACGGCTACGGCATGGGCCTCGACACCATCCGCGAGCTATGGGAGGAGATCGACTCGTTCCGTTGCCTCAAGCTTGAGACCGTGCCCGCCGGATACAAGATGACGCAGATAATCGAGGCGACGGACGGCATGATGCCGGTCGGCACCGGCTGGTCGCTGCCGCAGCTGATCGAGGCCCTCGACCGGGGCACGAGCTTCGTCACGACGACGGCCATCAACAAGCCGTTCGTCCACATCCTCCGCCAATATCGCGAGGGGAATCGGGATGAGGCTGACAGGCTCTTCAAGCGCACCCTCCCCTACCTGGCATGGGCGCACCAGCACATAGACATCTCGATCCACTTCTACAAGCTCTACTCACACCGCCGCGGCCTGTTCACAACCTCGAGGGCGCGTGAACCGATCCTCCCGTTCGATGAATACCACGTCCGAGTTGCGAACGAGATCATCGACGAGATGATTGAGTTCGAGGACGGGTTGGGGTAGGTGTGGTGTCATCCACACAAGGCAAGGAATCACCGTTTGAGTGGACATAGATGTATCCGGCTGAGTAGTCCTTTGTGGATATCTGTAAATTTCTTCGCACCGCTTAGCGTTTCGTAGACTTTTCCTTGTGGACTGCTAATCAGTATTTTGTTGCTAAAGTCGTGTTGCAACTTCCTATCGTTAGTGTATAGCAGACGGGAACCGCTAACTTGGGCAAGGGCGATCACATGCGGGTCATTCGACCGACACCCTCCTTTAGCCTGAAGGTTCGCAGTAGTCTTGTCGACTAGTTTGTCACTTATGCGGTGCATCTTGCCGGATAGCTGAGCCTCTCTTGCCCATTCACGAAAGAGATTCACGTTATCAAGTTCCTTCAACAGCTTACCTCCGACCACCAAGTGGCCGTCCCCTCTGTTGATCCACTTGAGAAACTTCTCCCCCGCCGTCGGTGGTTGCGCTGCAGGCATGGGCCTCTTTATGAAGACTTCACCTGCGACGTTTGCATCCAAGATCGCGCACATAACTCAGAGCCCCAGGGACTTCGCTGTCTCTTCCATGAAGAAACTGCGATAGCTGTCCGGAGCATCCAAAATGTTCCCCTCTTCGTCTATCCTCAACGAGTGAATGTGAGCGTCCATGTCGCCGCGCTCGAAGTATAGTATTGAGACGTCTTCGGGTTTCAAATTACCCTTGCCGTCACGAATGTCCATGCGTACGCGGTCGAGCAGGTAGTCGCTATGAGTCTCCACAATGATTTGACGATTTGATCCAGCGGTCTTGCAAAACAGGCTTCCAAGAGCGGCTTGTGCGCTTGGATGGAGGTGAACCTCCGGTTGTTGTAGCAAAAAAGTATGAGGAGCATTCGGGCGCAATAGTTCCGTTACCACAGGCAAGACTTGGCTTACACCATAGCCCACGTCGATCAAATTACGACGAGGGCTTTGGGATTGGCCACCGGACTGCCTGATCTGTACCTGAAAAGGCTCACTACCCTTCCTACCAAGTCGCCTAATTGAAATTTCATCAAACAGACCCGCGTCCTTTCCAAACTCCTGAAGAATCTGCTTGAGGTTTGTCCATGCTTCCCTGTCTTGTGAATACATGTCGGCGAGGTACATTGGAACGTAGTCGCCTTCAGGATCAGGTGTAGGGCGAGAGGGATCGTAGGTCCGACGGGGTTTAGACCTGACCGGTGCGCTTGCGAATGGTCCTTCTGGATAGGCAAATCCTAAATGTCGAGACACGGCTCGTATGTTTTTGACGTCTCTCGGCTCAATGGATGGGCTTCCATTCTGCGACACAAAATCTAACTCTTCTGACTGTTCGCTCCTAAGAAAACCTCCCAACAGGAAAAAGGAAGGAGGGACAATAAAGTCCCCTTCGATGGTAAAAGGGAATTCAAGCCCTTTAGGAAACTTGATATCCCAAGATCCTCTAATTGTACCGACTTTGAGTATATAGTCTTTAGAGCTTTGGAGAGTCTCGTCTATCCAAGTCCTTCCACGAGTAATGTGCCGCCTCACTGGAATGGGCACAGTTCCTTTCTTCTCAAAATTGAATTGAACGCTGACAGACGGCTTGCTCTTAGGACCTGATTTGGTTCTGAACCCCGCTTGGAACCAATCTGCCTGGCCTTCCTTAGAACCCCGATCGTGGACAATTTCATCGAAACTTCCAAGGTCGTAGGGTTCTTGTTTGAAGTCAGGGTTCCGGAAGGTGTAGCCTAGTTCCCAGAGCGCACGGACCAGCGCCAGGAAGGAAGTCTTGCCTGTGCTGTTTTCGCCTACGAGAAGGGTCAGCGGGGCAAGGCGGGCCTCCTGTCTCTCACGAAAGCATCGAAAGTTTTCGAGCGTTATGCTGTCCATGGTCGATTCTCCCCCATCACCTCAACTCAACTAATAGCATAGCATCTAGGACGCGGCTACCCTTCGCCCGCCTCGATCGCCCGGTCGTCCAGAAGGATGAGGTACGGCTCGCCGAACTGGTTTGGGCTCTCGACATCCCACTCCTCGTCGGAGCCGACCGGCTTCAGGCGAACACCCCAGTCGTCGCCGTAGATGAGGTGGGCCCTGGCCTGGCCGGAGTCGGAGACGGGAGCATACATCGCTTCGACCGGCGTGCCGTCGCCCTC
>JAPPDQ010000535.1:6526-10273 GCA_028875495.1 Chloroflexota bacterium | reverse complement strand
ATACAGGCGCTCGACCAGGTTCAGGCGCTGGACTTCCAAGGCCTGCTGTCGCCACACTTCCAGCGTTCCGGCGAGCTCTCCGACCTCGTCGCGGCTGACCTCGGGTATCGGCGTCTCGATGTCTCCGGCGGCCATCCCCCGCATACGCTCCGACAGGCGTGATAGCCGTCGCACGAGGCCGTTGCCGACCCACAGCCAAGCCGCCAGAGTGGCCGCTACCACACTGGCAACGCTGATCAGGGCCAGAAGGAGCCGCCCCTCATCGAAGCTGCGTCCGGAAGATTCCAAGGCAGCCTCCGACTCGGCTTGTGCGCCCTCCAGCATGCGGGTCACCGAATTACTCAAGGTCGCGTCGGCGGCGTCGAATGCGACTGCCAGCTCTCCGGCCCTGGCGAGCAGGGCAAGCTGCTGTCCGCGCGCGACGTACACCTCTTCACCCAGGGAAGTGTCGACGCCGCCGGTCACTGACAGAGCCGCGAACTCGTCCCACAGTCTGTCCAACGCCGGCTCGTCGGACGCCAGGAACATCCGGCTCAGTGCGGCCAGCGCGGTCTGGTTGGCCCCGGTGCCGGCAGCAGCTGCCTCCACACGGGAACGCAGCCCGGACGCGACGGCATTGGCTTCCAGAAGGGTGTTGCGGTTCAGCGCAAGGTCGTCGATGACCCTCGCGAGTTCAAAGGCCGAGTCGTAGACTGCCTGCGCGTCCGATGCCAACGCGGGAACGGCTCCGACGGTGCCCAGGGCGGTCTCCAGCCTGCCGAGAACCGCTTCTACGGACGCCGCCTGTGAGTCAGCGGAAGAGGAGCCGGGGTCACCAAGCAGACCCAGGCCTACGGAGCGTATCCGCTCGCCCTCTCTCGCGGCGGACCATGCGGCCTCCAGGGCAGGAACCGACTCCGAGCGGACCTGGAAGTTCAGGTCTCCGCTTCGCTCGAAGTAGTACACGCCGACCATGCTCGACCCCAGCGTCAATAGCACGGCAAAGCCCAATGCCAAGTAGAGGCGCGTGCCAATCCGACGCCAAGCATCAGTGAGAAAGCTCATACGCCAACTTTGCCTCGGGGATTAGTTTTACCTAACCAACATGTGAGCCCGAAATGGCGGTCTGTTGGAAAGCCGCTTTCGCGGAGGATATTACCACAACTGAAGGAGGCTGACAGATTGATCCTGCGACTCATCGCCCTTTTGTACAACCGAGTCGGTGTAGGGGAGTGGAATTCGCCTCTAATGCGCCAATCCCAACTCGTGCATTCGCTTGTGCACGGCCTCACGCGCCTCGATGAAGGGACGCTCAAGGTAGGCCATGTGGTCGTCCTCGCCGTGATGGTGGGTCGTTCTCGCGGGGTTGTGTTGGAGGGTGTTCTCGCGGATGTAGGCGAGCGACCCCTCGACCGACGTGAGGATGTTCTCCGCCACTCGTGGGTCGAACATCTGCCAGTCGTCTCCGCAAGCGACGTATACCGGTGAGGTGTGCGCGTACACGTCATGGGAACCCGCTCCGAACTCGATGCGGTTGTCATAGTAGCCCGGGCCTCCGCACCTCGCCGCCAGCCACGTGTGGCCCTCGACTGCGATTTGCTCGGTCAGCTCCAGCCGTCGCGTTCCCTGCCGGGACTCCGTGGAGGCAACCACACGTCCGGCGCTGAGGATCTCCAGGCTGTGGATCGGGAAGATGCTCTCCGCCCAGGCCTTGACCTCCACGGTTCCAGCGCCGGAAAGCTCGACGGTGTCGCCGACCTCCTTGCCGTCCACGGTGAAGCCGATCATCGGGCCGCCGCTGATGAACGTCCGCCCCTTGACGACGTTGCGGCACCACGACTCATAGGTGAATTCCTCGTTATCGGGGATGTTGGCGTACGTCCGGTGCCCCCCGACGGGAACGGAGCTGGTCATCTTGTCGGTGCCGCTCACCAGTGGAAGACGGTACCCGCAGTTCAGGTATCCGTAGTAGTCGCCGTACCGCTGCGAGGAGAGGGATATCATCTCGATGGCGTCCATCCTCCCCGTGGCGATGAGCGTCGCGTATTCACCGTAAGCGTTCGGGCTGTTGAAGTGGGGATTGATGACGGAACCGCCCTGGGCGTGAGCGCGGTCGGCCCAGTCGCTTAGGTTGGTGTCCATCGAGCCTGCGTGTTCCGCCTCGCTGAGCCCGTCGCTGCACCATGGCATCACGTGCTGTTTCAGACCCCACAGGATCATGTGTCCGAGGGCGTGCTGCCGGTTCTCCTGTCCGACGTAGACATAGTTGCTCCCGTCGCGCGAGACGCTCGGCGCGCCCGTGAAGTCCTCCGTGTTGGTAAACAGGCTGCCCCACTGTGACTGGAGCAGGTTCACCACGTTCAGGTCCTCCGCCTGCGACTCGCGGTGAGCGCCCTCCGGCGTGAGGAAGTGGACGTGCGAGTCGCCGCTGAACCACCGTTGCGCGTTCATATTCGTCCAGCGCTTCAGCCGCAGGTTCAGACGACGCTGACCGGGCTGGATCTGTACCTTCTCGCGAAGCGGCTCGTACTCGAAACCCCGCGCTACGTCGACGACTACCTCGCCTCGCGGAAGCCATCCCTGGCAGGTGCCGTCGATGTAGGCATACGTGATCTGCCCCAGACGCAGGTCGCCGCCAACGTCCTTGTGCCACGTATCGAGATTGGAGTTGACGTGATTGTGGAACCCGTGCGGCTGGTAGGGGACTCCATCAAGCGATCTGAAGTGAATGCGGCAGGGAACGGGCTGGTCGGTGTCGTCGTCAACGACCGAGACGCTTACCCAGTTCTTGCCGGGGTCGATCAGCTCGATGCGCGCACGCGGGCCGGCAGCCGAACCCTTCGACACGATGGCGCCCCACTTAGCCCGTGCAACGGTCTCACCACTCTGCTTGACATTGAGCGTGGCCGACGGCGTGGCCGACACCTCCACGTACGACGGACTGGCCGCCTCATTTTGCTTCTCGCCCCAGCCTTTGTGTGGGCCTGAGACGAACTCGTCCGCGCTTGCCTTTGGGAGAGGATAGGCGTACGTCGCCTCGCCCCTGTCTACGTCAACCTCGACATCAAAGGGCTGGGACACCAAGTCCGGGTCGGTGAACTCGATCTTTACCGTCCGATTGGCTTCGCGGTAGAAGGGGTGCTCGTCCAGGTGCCCCAATGTGATCGCGGCGATGATGAAGGGCCCGCCCCTGGGAACGATTTCGATGGACTCGATGGCGTTATCCGGGTCTGGATTCTTCCATGCCCACAGGTAGTACCATCTGGCATCCGCCTGCATGGCGTCGGTCTGGCGGTTTCCCGCGTCGCTGAACTCCCCCTCGTAACGAGGATATAGCTTGGCCTTCTGATCGGGGACAGACTGATAGGGGGCGTAGGGAGCCCCGGTATACGTCCCCGCGGCGTATGGCGGCCCGAACGCCGAGATTTGGAACCTCTCCCGCACGGACTCCGTTTCGGCGCTGCCCGTCGACGAGTGAAAGACGTAGTCCGCGATGTGATTGCCTACCTGCCCGCCTTGAGGAACGTCGGTCTCCAGGAGCCGGTGTGCGAAGATTACGTGCCGGGCTTTCCTCCCAACGGAAATACTGACAGGCGAGTCACCTTCGCTCAGCCGTATGAAGCAGTTCGAGCTGCCCGCCTTGCCCACCTGAAAGGGTAGTCCTCGAAACGTCTGCGCTCCAATGGCCGGCGGGTCGTCCGGCGGAAGTGAGTCCGCCCCCGCGTTGCAAAGTTCCGATAGGTCGATAGGCTCATAGTCCGGCATGAC
>JAPPDQ010000535.1:3238-6516 GCA_028875495.1 Chloroflexota bacterium | reverse complement strand
GAATTGACGCACTCAGTCCCGTAACTTCACGAGACGCCGCTTTCGCCCGATAACGCAAGACAAGAATTATGCAAGTGAGCGACCAATTTCCGTAAACTCGTCCATCCTACAATTCCCCTATCACACTTCCTACTTTCTGCTCACTCCAGCCCTTCCGGCTGTCCGGTCTCGCAGTCTTGGATTTTAGATTCCTCGCTTCGCTCGGAATATCTCATGAGGGTTCTACCTTCGCCGCCTACAATGAAAATGTATGCTGGGCGGAGACGGGCGACCACAAGGGTCGCCCCTACGACGGGTTGGTCGTGGTCTATTTTCGTAGCAATCGCTCATGTCGGTTGTCACCGACACCACCAATTATGAAAACGGCAGTAAGGGCGATTCGCGAATCGCCCCTACGGGAGATTGGCCGAGGGTTATTTTCAGAGGAATGACAGGAAGGGGAGGCCGATCATAGCTACAATTCGCATTTCACTACCCTTATCAGAGCCCTTCCGGATACGGACTGTACCGCACCTCCACTTCGACTTCCTCGATCACGACGCTGCCTGTCAGCCCGTCGGGTCGACTCTCCAAGGATATCTCCAGCAGGTTCTCACCTTTGCGGGGAACAATGTCGACCAGCGCGAACTCCAGCCAGTGGTTTCGCGGGTTGGTGAAGGGATAAGCGTCGCGTCCCTCTTTCCATACCCGCCTCATCGGTTCTCCCGCCAGCGACTGCCCGTTGAGGGCCACGCTGAACCTGTCTGCAGATACCACGTTCGTCAGGTAGATGCGCAGCGTCGTCTCGCTGACCCTGCTGTCGTCTTCGCCTATGTCGTCGGCGATGGTGAACGGTATCTTGTGCGCCGCCGTCGGCAGGGGCGAGGAGAGTTCGTGCGGGATATCGTGACGGTAGTCCACCAGTGCGGCGATGTCATCCTTGCGTGAGACGACATAGCGTTTGTCCCGCCCCCGAACAAGCTCCGGGGAACCCATATTGGTGAGAATGTTGCGCTCCACGTCGCCCAGCGGCCAGTCCAAGCTCCACGTGCAGAGCCCGTCTACGCCCTTCTCCCAGAAGATGGCCGACGCCGCCCTGAATTCCTCCAAGCCGGCGAAGAGCCTTCCCTTTGCCCCAACGTTATCGTCCTGCAGGTAATGTTGGAGGAAGCCGTACACCGACGCGCCAGAGTCATGCGCGGGTTCAACCACCCAATCGAACGGCATATTCGGATCAAGCACCGTGTAGACGTACGCCACCGGCACCACGAAGTCCAGCAGCCCCTCACTGAGCCACGTTCTCACATCCAGCCCTTGATCGAGGTTGCCCTTTTCCGTGGGGAAGATTCGTGCTCCGATCTCACACGGCGCCCCTGTTCTCGACCGAGTCATCTCAGATACGCGCCGTACCCACTCGGTCATCGTCGCGGTGTTTTCCGGCGTGCCTCCGTCCTTGAAGTAAAAGTGCGGGCCGTCGCCAAAAGCCGCCGTGAAGTCCAACTCCAATCCTTGGATCGGATAGTCTGTGACCAACTCACGCGATATGTCGTACTTGAGGTCTCGCACACGCTCCTCGGCCCATCCGCCCCCGCCGTTTTCGAGCTCGGATTCCGGGTACATCCGTCCGAGTCGCTGGAGACGCAGGTCGGCAAAGAAGTCAATGCCGTGCTCGTGCGCCCGGTCGATCAATACCTGCATCGGATCGAGGCCGCGCTCCATGAGGCTCAACATGCACGCCGCCGCTCGCCACTCGTAGTTGTGCTTGGACTGCGGCTTCCCGTCCTCCACCGAGAACATCTTCCCGATCTTCGTGGGGTAGAAGACCCCGTCGCCACGCTCGACGCAGTAGCTGAAGGTGTCCACCGCCGTGCCCGCCACCTCGTCGATGGGTATCCATGCGTCTTCCAAGTGCATCGGCGGCTCGAAGTACCACAGGTACGAGTGTCGCGCGTCGTTGTGATAGATCGTCCTACGTCGTCTCATGCGGCCCTCCTCCGTGCAGTCTGCCCATTATCATTTGCTCGGCAGCCTCGGCGTCGCGAAACCTCACCCATACCGAATAGTTGGAACCCATTGAGCTTGTGTAGGGCGGAAGACCCTCGTTCTGCACCACCGCTCCAATTCCCTCGCCCTTGAGGACGCCCACCCACATCTGCGCCTCCGGCTCCGGCATCAGTCCCCCAACGCGTACCAGACGATCAGGGTCGTCCTTGAGTCCAAACAGCGACTTCAGCCAGTCCATCGAGCTACCTCACCGACGGGTAGGGGCTATACGACACCCGCAGTTCGACATTATCGACCGTGATCCCGCCCGCCATGAGATCGGGCCGTTCATCCAGCGATATTTCGAGCGTGTTCCAACCCTTGCGCGGCAGGACATCCCGCAGGTGAACCTGCAGGTCCAGCCCTCGCGGCGCGATGTGCGGCGTGTTGTGCGCGAAGTCCCGCGTGACGGGCTCGTCACCAATCGACTGCCCGTTGAGCATCAGCGTCAGCTTGTCCCCCATGATGAGGTTCATCAGCTTGATGCTCAACACCGCCGAGCTAACGCGGTCCGATTCTGCTATGTCGTCGGCCACGTAGAACGGTATCTCGTACCGACTTTCGGGGTCGGCCTCGGGTATCGTGATGGGAAGCGCCGCGCCGTACGCCGGGTTGTCCGGCTCACCGGAACGCCGGAGGACGAAGTACGTCCTGTCCTTCTCCTCGATCAGGTCGGGATCGCCCATCTCCGACAGGAAGGCGCGCTCCGTGTCGCCGTGCGGCCACTTCAGAAACCACGTGTACAGGCCGTCCACGTCCCGCGACCAGAAGCTCGCGGCGGCCCCGCGAAGCTCCTCGATAGATGCGTATACCCTGTTGTCCTGTCCCAGCGCGACGTCCTGCGAAGGCACCGTCGGCTGGAGCATCCCGTATACCGATACGTCACGTTCGTGCGCCGCCTCGATCAGCCAGTCAATCGGCATATTCGGATCGAGCCGGTTGTACTCGTACATCAACGGGACGACGAAGTCGACGATCCCCTCGTCCAGCCAACTCCGCACGTCCAGACCTTGACGCAGGTTCAACTCCTCGACCGGATACACCCTCGCGCCGATGGTCCCGCCTCCGTCACGGCTCCGCACCGTCTCGGCTAGGTTCGCGACCCATTCCGTGATGACGGGCGCGTACTCTTCCACGTCTTCCGGCCTCAGGTACGACGGACGGTTACCGTTGGCTATGGCGAAGTCGAGCTCCAGCCCGTCTGAGGGGCAGTCGATGACCACCCCCCCCGCGACCGCCGCCCGGTGGCGCCTCCC
>JAPPDQ010000535.1:0-3228 GCA_028875495.1 Chloroflexota bacterium | reverse complement strand
GCCAGGTGGTCCCTGACCTCCACCTCAGCGAAGTACCTTCCACCGTTATCCACCTTCAGCTTCGGGTCCATGCCGCCATAGCTGCCGAGTCGCAGATCGGCCCAGAACTCCATGCCTTTCTCGTGCGCGCGGTCTATGAGGACCTGCAGTGGGTCGAGACCCCGCTCCATGAGGCTCTGCATCGCGTGCCATGAGTGCCACGAGATGGGGTTGGTGAACGGCTGCATGTCCGACCCGAACACCATACCGGCCTTCGTCGGATAGAAGGCGCCGTCACCCCGCTCGACGCAGTAGCTGAACGTGTCCACCGCCGTCCCGGCTACCTCGTCGATGGGTCGCCACGCGTCCCTCATCCGCATCGGAGGATCCCACAGCCAGAGATAATAATGCCGCGCGTCGTTATGGTAGATCGTGCGTCGTCGTCTCATATCTCACGCTGCAAGGGATCTATCGGCGCGACTCCCATGGCCCCGCCGCGCTCGGCCCCTATGGTACACGATGCTGGCGGGAGTGGCTGTACATTTTGCTATCCCCAATCCCACGTGCATTCCGGTACCATAGCGACATGGCAAAAGAAGACGCCCACGAGCCGACCAAAGCTGAGCGACGCGAGCAGAAACGTCGGAAGAGTCGCCGCATGGGCGTATCCGGGCGAAGCGTTCGGCAGCTTCAGGAGATTATCCGGCGTAAAGCCGAACAGGCCGACGAGGGCAAGAAATGAATTCTCGGCCACTCATGCTGCGCGCTCCCTACACATCCACCCGATAGGACAGTTTGAGCTCGTCGCCGACCCTGCCCCGGATTCCCCAGTTTTGCATTGGCGACTCGAAAATCGTAATCTCGATGTCTTGTGCGGGGATCCCTATGTCCCTGCCGATCCTCTCGTAGAGCATACGGATGAGAGTGCCTTTGGACTCCTGTGATCGGCCCTCAAACATTGATATCTCGATGATCGTATATCGGTCTGATCTGTCGGGAGGAAAGAGGAAGTCTTCGCGGTCCAACGGGAAGAACCGGTGAAACCGCTTCTCCGAGGGAAAGTCCAAGGCGTCCACCACGCATGAGTGAATCGTTTCGGAGAGCTCCTGTCGGATGCCTTGAAGTTTACTCCTTAGTCCGAACACCTTGACCTGCGCCACCCTAACTCTCCCTTCTCGTTTAGAGTTGGCTTTTCACCCCTCAGCGCCAATGCAACCCAAGGACTGCGCTGACGGTATACACCGGGGGCCTTTGAAGCAACCGAGACCTGCTACCACTTTCGCACATCCAATGGCATCTGTCATACTAAACGCCCAATTGCGATAGTCCCAACAAGAGACGAATAACACAGCCATGATGAACCTCGCGAAGGCGATGACGATTGCCGGGTCGGACTCCGGTGGGGGAGCGGGGATTCAGGCCGACCTGAAGACCTTCGCCGCCATGGGCGTCTATGGCACCTCGGTCCTGACGGCCATCACCGCCCAGAACACCCAGACCGTCACCGAGGTCGTCGATATGCCCGATTCGATGATCCGGTCGCAGATCGACGCCGTCATTTCAGACATAGGCGCGGACGCCGTCAAGACGGGAATGCTCTCCAGCGCCGGGATCATCGAGATAGTCGCTGAGAAGGTGACGGAGCACGGCATGACGCCGCTCGTCGTCGATCCCGTCATGGTGGCGAAGGGCGGTGCGAGGCTGCTCCGCGAGGACGCCGTCGAGGCCCTCAAGACCGCCCTGATCCCCCTCGCGACCGTGGTCACGCCGAACATCCCCGAGGCCGAGGCTCTGGTCGGCCGCAAGATCGAGGACATGGAAGGCATGCGCGACGCGGCGGAGGATATCGTTGCGCTCGGCGCTCAGTCAGTCGTCGTCAAGGGCGGACACATGGACGGTCCTGCGACTGACATATTCTTCGATGGCACGGAGGCCAAGGCTTTCACGTCGCCGCGCATCTCCACCGACAACACACACGGCACCGGCTGCACCTTTGCGTCGGCCATCGCCGCCGGTCTGGCCAAGGGCAAGTCCCTCCGCGAGTCCGTCGGCGACGCCAAGAAGTACGTCACCGATGCCATCCGCTTCGCCCCCGCAATCGGAAAGGGCAACGGCCCCCTCAACCATTTCTACATGCTTCGCGGCTAACCCTGCGACACCCACCCGCAAACGGAGAACCGACATGGCCCTCTATCTCACGGAAGAAGACGTCGCCGCAGTTCTCACGATGGACATCGCCCTCGAAGAGGTGGAGAAGGGCTTCGTTCACCTCGCGGAGGGCACGGCCTTCAACTTCCCGCGCAACCGCCTGCCCAACGGCAGGGGCTCCTTCAACTTCATGACCGCCACCGCGCCTGACCTCGGCGTCATGGGCATGAAGACCTACGGCGTCGGCTCCGGCCGGTCTCGCTTCTACGTCTACCTCTACGACACGAACACGACCGAGCTCATCGCCCTCATCGAGGCGAACGGCATGGGACAGGTTCGCACGGGCGCGGCCAGCGGCGTCGCCACGAAGTATATGGCCCGCGCCGACGCATCGACGGTCGGCATGATCGGCTCCGGCTATCAGGCGAGCACCCAGCTTGAAGCCGTGTGCAGGGTGAGAGACATCACGAGCGCGAGAATCTACTCTCGTACCCAGGAAAATCGGGAGCGCCTTGCCTCGGTCATGGAGCGGCGACTCGGCATCGATGTCCATCCCGTCGACAGCGGCCAGGAGTGTGTCGACGGCGCCGATATCGTCAACGTCATCACCTCGGCCACCAAGCCCGTCCTGCTCGGTGAATGGCTGTCGCCCGGCGCACATGTGAACGCCGCCGGCAACAACCATTGGATGAAGCAGGAAATCGACTATGAAGTCGTCAAGCGCTCCTCCGTCATCGTCGCCGATGACGTTGACGACGCCAAGATTGAGTGCGGCGACCTCGTCTATCCCATCGACCGTGGCATCACCACGTGGAACCACGTCCGCAACCTCTCCGACGTGGTGACAGGCCAGGTCGCGGGCCGCACATCTGACGACGACATCACCCTCTTCGAGTCGCAGGGCCTCGCCATCGAGGACATCACCGTCGGCATCCGCGTCTACAACATGGCTAGGGATCAAGGGCTAGGCCGGGCTATGCCGTTTTGAAGCTAGTACAGGTTCCATATGACTTTGGTAGCTTACTCAAATACCCTCACCCTAGCCCTCTCCCACGACGGGAGGGGGGATACGCGCCTCTCAATTCGACTGTAATATCCAAA
>JAPPDQ010000205.1 GCA_028875495.1 Chloroflexota bacterium | reverse complement strand
CGTCGACCGGGTCCGATGTTACGGCGGGCCTGTTTGCCCCGTCAGTCGTTTGCGCGGACACGGGCGTCGGCGAGTCGCCGCCCGCCGACCAGACGAGGGCCAGCGCGACTGCCGCCGACAGCAAGACGATTCGACTAAATCTCAGGGCCATGCTTCATCCCTCTCGCGAGCATGGGAAACTCGAAACCGTACCCGTCCTATTCATCGAGAAAGTCCTCATATACGCACACCGCGCCGATGCCTTCGTGATTTGGAGCGCCCACAAACACGGTATCTCCCGAAACGCCGACCGATGTCCCAATTTGCCCATAGTAGTCGTATGAACTATGGCAGGCGAAGACGTTGATCGGCGGCGCGGAGGCGGAGACCCATCCTGCCTGTGGTTTGGTAAACACGTACGCGTCATCCCTCCAATAGTATGAGATTCGGTTTCGGCCCCCAACTATGATCGTATCGCCCTCAACGGCAACCGACGTGCCGAACATATCGTCTTCATGGCTGGATTCGGGCGTAAGTTTGGCCGCATCCGAAGTCGATACCCAGCCACCGGCGGGCTTGGTAAACACATACACTGCGCCAGTGATTTCACGGTTCACGGCGCCCGGCGCACTGATGACGACCGTGTCTCCGCTTATTGCGACCGACGCCCCAAACATATCCCATGATTTTCCGTCGGGCGGTGTGAGCTTGACCGGGGCCGAGACCGAAGCCCAACCACTTGAGGGCCTGGTATAGACGTACGCCGCACCGACACCATCCCTCCTCGGCATCCCGACGACCAGCGTGTCATCAGTAATCGCTACGGACTGCCCAAACAGTGAAGCATTCTCGGAATCAGGCGCCAGCAGATCAATGTCGGTCAGGTCGGCGGCGGAATTCCAGGCTGTTCCGTCCGGCTTCGTAAACAGGTAAACGGAACCGGATCCTCCTACGACGAGGGTGTTTTCGCTGAGCGAAACGGAACCCCCAAAGTACCTGTCCGACTGGCTGCGGGACGATGTAAACTTGACCGCGTCAGAAGTGGATTCCCACCCCTCGTCGGGCATGGTGAATATAAATGCTTCACCATCACCACCACTTGGGGCCGGTGCGCCGACCGCCATCGCGTCGGAATTCAGGGACACCGACCAACCGAAGCGTATACCCGCGTTCCCGTCGGGAGGGCTGAGCTTCGCGGCATCATCCCTGGAGAACAGGTTGTTGAACGGACCCGTGAAGACGTAGGCCGCTCCGGGATAGTTGTAGTATCCGTAATTGGGCGCTCCTACACCTACGGCGGCGTCGGATGGGGAGACCGACTTCCCGAATAGGTTTCCTGGATACCACTCGCGTGATATCAGCTTGGCTGTGTGGCCCTTCGTTCCGGTGCTGAAGTCCCATCCGTCGGAGGGTTCGGTGAAGATATACGCAGCGCCCCGGTCTTCCCCGTGGTCATCGGAAAGGAGAGCGCCCACGGCCACTCCGTTCGGGCCCGCCGACACGACTCCACCAAAGGCGTCGTAGATCCCGCCGTGCGGATCCGAAAGGCTCACCGGCAATCCCGTGAACACATCGCTGCCGGTCGGGATGGGGAATACGTAGACCCGTCCCGGGCTGCCGCTCGCACCCACGTAGATTGCATCGTCACTCATCGAAACCGATGCCCCGAAACTGCCTGCCTGTTCGGAGAGGGGCTGGGTGAGCTTGGAGACGATATAGGGGTTGTCCCATCCGTCTGAGGGCTTGGTGAATACGTAGGCGCCGCCGCCGTAGTATCTCGTCGCACCGACAACGACAGTGTCTCCCTTGAGCGCGACCGATGACCCAAAGTTGTTTCCGGACCAGTAACTCCCCCAACTGTCCGGCGCGACCAGCTTGACGGATTCCGACGTGGAGACCCAGCCGTTCGATGGCCTGGTAAACACGTAAGCCGAACCCACTCTGCTTCTCCTATGGTTTCTATCTCCGGGAGCGGCGATCACAATCGTATCGCCCGACACGGCGACGGCACGCCCGAACTCGTCTCCTATATCGCCCGCGAGCGCCGTCAGCTTGGCCGCTGCAGATGTGGAGACCCAGCCACCACTGGGCTTGGTGAATACGAATGCGGCGCCCTTGCGCATGGGATTCCGGGAGTAATAATCTTCACCGGGCGCTCCAACGACGATTGTGTCGCCGCTGATTGACACCGCCAGTCCGAAGTTGGTCTCAGACTCGCCGCTCGGCATGGTAAGCCGGGCCGCCTGGGATGTGGAGGCCCACCCGCCGCTGGGCCTGGCAAAGACAAGCACCGTGCCGGACTCATCCGATGTTTCGGAGGCTGGGACGAAGTGGGTGACGGCCACAGTGTCACCGTTTTCCGAGATCGCCAGCCCCTGTGTGAAGTAGGTACCGCCATCAGACAGGGTTAGTGTCACGGGCGTCGAGGTGTCCCACTCTCCGTCGCGTCTCGTGTAGACGAAGGCCTTCGCCGCACCGGCGGACGAGGACGCCGTATCGACGGCTTGGACCGTGCCCACTACCGCCGTATTTCCGTCCGCCGAAAGCGTCACCCCGAAGATCCTGGAAGATTCGGCGTTGGGCGGTACGACTTTGAACGCGGCGGGTGTATCGACCCAGAACAGGCCGGGCCACGTGAAGACTCGCGCCGCGCCTGAGTGTGCGCCTCTCAAATAGTAAGGTCGCCGGACGATGGCTTCGGGCATTCCCACGGCCAGCGTGTCTCCACTCACCGCTACCGCGTACCCGAATGTGTCTCCAGGCGCAGAGTCCTTTGTGATGACCTTCTGAGCGTTGGAGGAAGAGACCCAACCATCCTGTGGCCGCCTGAAGGCATACACGGCACCGGAATCCACCAATTCCTGATCTTCGTCGCTCCCATACGCCCCTACGGCGATGAATTCACCGCTGACCGACACGGCATGTCCGAACCAATCGCCGGCGGCCCCATCGGACGCGCTCAGCTTTGCCGAGGCCGAGGTATCGCTCCAACCGGCGTCCGGCTTGGCGAAGAGGTACGCCGCGCCGGTTCCTTCCCCGTTCTCATTTCCGGGAGCGCCTACCAAGACGTCGTCTCCGCTGGCCGAAACCGCGTATCCGAAGCGGTCGCCCGATACGGCGTCTGAGGCGGTCAGCTTTGCCGCGGAGGACGTGTCCGCCCAACCGGCGTCCGGCTTGGTGTAGACATACGCTGCGCCAGGGCCGCCTCCTTCAGGATCGCCCACGACGATGCTGTCTCCGGATAGGGAAACGGCATGTCCGAACCGACTACCGGCTGCAATGCGGGGGGCGGTCAGCTTCGCCGGGGACGACACATCGGACCATCCCGTGTCCGGCCTCGTATATACGTAGGCCGCGCCTTCGCCGGGCGCGCCGACCACGATGGTGTTTCCGTCCGTGGCGACCGAGTACCCGTACCGCGCGTCGGAAGTCGCATCCGGCGCCGTCAGCTTGGCGACTCGATAGATCATGTACTGGTCGCCCCATCCGTCTTCCGGCCTCATGAACACGTACGCCGCGCCCGGGTCGTTTCCGTTTTCCGTGCCGGGGGCGCCGACGACTATCGTGTCCCCGCTCACGGATACCGAAGTCCCCAATCGGCCACCGGGGTTCGCATCAGGCACGTCCAACACGATTCTTCTGTAGTCCCACTCATTGTTTCGCCTTGCGAAGAGGTAGGCTTCTCCGGAAACCCTTTCGTGGTCGCCCGGAACGCCGATCACAAGCGCCTCTCCATCCACGGCGACCGATTGGCCGAATCGGTCTCCGGCAGGCCCGTCATGCGCTTTCAGGGTGACCGGATCGGAGAGCGGAGTTTCGGATGTCCATCCGTCCGTCGGCATCGTGAACAGGTAGGCGGATCCGGCGTCCGGACCGTTTTCGTTGCCGTCTCTGGGCGCGCCGACAATCGCCATATCCCCGATCACAAAGACCGAGGAACCGTAGTCGTCATACCGCGTTGGGTTCCGTACTGATAGTTCTCTGTGCTCGGCAGCGGAACTCCACCCCTCGGGCGGCTTGGAGAACACGTAAGCTGCGCCGCCTTGAATGTACGCATAGTCTCCGGGCTGAGTGGCGTGGCGGCTTTCTGTCTCTCCGACGGCGATCGCATCGCCGCTCACGGAAACCGACCATCCGAATCGGGTCCAGGGGAACCCATCGGGTGCTGTGATCTTCACGGGCCTGGGGGAATCGGCCCAGTCCGTTTCGGTCGTGCTGTAGACGTATACCGAACCCAGGTAGGGAGTCTTGTCTTCCGCTTCTCTGGCTTCGCGGTAGGCCGAGTAATGGCCGCTGTAGGGGGCGCCAATGACCAATGTGTCAGCACTCATCGAAAGAGACTTGCCGAATTCACGGCCTGCAGCGCCGTCGGGCGCGATGAGCTTCACCGAATCGGAAGTGTCCTCCCATCCATCGCTCGGCTTGGTGAACACGTATGCCGCGCCGAAGTCCTCCTCGTCGGCTTCAAGGTCGGCGAGATATGCCCCAACGACTACCGTATCGCCGTTCACAGCCACCGAATGCCCAAACTGGTCGTATTCAGAGCCGTCCGACGCGGTGAGTTTGGGTGCTTCGGAGGTGTCGGCCCACCCGTCGCTCGGCTTGCTGAACACATACGCGGAACGGCTATCCGTTCCCACGACAACCGTGTCGCCGCTGACGGCCACGGATGTCCCAAAGCCTGTCTCCGAGCGGACATCCCGGGGTGTGAGCCGAGTGGCATCGGAAGTGGACACCCAGCCTCCTGACGGCTTCTCAAACACATACGCCGCTCCGAAACGGGACCATGGATCGAGTTCCTCGTCGCGTTCGCGGGGGGCACCCACGACAATAGTGTCGCCGCTGATAGCCACCGAACGGCCGAAGCCATCACCGGCAACGGCTCGAGGAGACTTTAGTACGACGGCATCGGGGGGAGCGGTCTGTTCACCATCGGGCAAGGTGAACAGGTACGCCGCTCCTTGAAATTCGGACCACCAATTGCTGGGCACTCCGACCACCACGGTATCTCCGCTTATGGAAACCGACGTGCCAAACCCTTCTCGTGCGTCATCCGCCGCCCCGGCCAGATACTGCTTCTCAATGAAGGGGTCGATAGTGACGGGATAGTTCGCGCCCGTGTCGTCGACGACAATCGACAGCCCATTCTCGGTCGCCCGAAGCCGGGCTCCCAACTCGTCACCCGATGCGTCGTATGCGTACAGGCCGCCATACCTGAGCGAGCTCAGTGAATCAATAGAATGAAGAAGAGCGGATGTCCCGACGTCGTTCACTTCCACCGTTACGTCACCGGAAATGGCTACTTGGACTTCCAGCGGCCCGTCGACCAGTGGCGAGGGTCTGCTCGCAAACGTGAAGCCCTGCTGGAGTCCGAGAGGCCCGTTGACGTACCACTCGGTGATTCCATTGGAGTAGTGGTACTCGACGCGACCGCCGTCCGCCGTAAGGCTGGGGTTGGCGACGTGGTCGAGGGACGCACCTCTCCCGTAGCCGTCAAACTTGAGACTCCACGTCCAATCGTCCGTTTCGGTGGAGGAGATGCTGACGCCACCGGGACTGAGTTTGGCGTCCAGGGAGTGGACCGGATTCTCAAGGCGGTAGACGCTTTCGTCCGAGACTTGGGCTACAGCCCGGTAGACTTCGGATGAGCCGTTCAACTGCAGCGTTTCGGTTATTTCGGGAAAGAGCGAGGGGGGGACTTGTTCCCTCAGAGCTTGGACATCCGTATTCCCGACCGGAGGCAGCACATCCCCGGGACGTCCGTCCGATTCCGCCGGAGGCGGGGGTTCGGGCGGGTCCGACGCGGAGGCAGATCCGCCACTGAAGAATAGTGCGGCCGCCAAAGCTCCGGCTATGGCAAGAGGAGCTAAGGGGATACTACGCCTATGCTTGCTTTTGTCCATTCGCTCTCTGCTAAGCAGCATCCCAAGTCCTGCGTTTGCCGTCTGCCGACCCTCAGAGGGTGTCTAAAGACCCTTCCGTTCACCCTGAGCTTGTCGAAGGGTCGAGGCGCTGTTCATAGTTCGACAAGCT
Organism: Chloroflexota bacterium; assembly: GCA_028875495.1. Classification (GTDB taxonomy): domain Bacteria; phylum Chloroflexota; class Dehalococcoidia; order Lucifugimonadales; family VXLM01; genus VXLM01. The sequence continues at coordinate 4,290 of JAPPDQ010000205.1, read as the reverse complement.
CACCACGACCGGTTTCTAGACTACCTCTTATACCCAGTTCCGGCCGGTGGGCAAACCTTAAATCATGAGTGGAGCCTTATATTCCGGCATTCAATGCCGTTACTACTACGTCATACGCCTGGAATGTCTTTTCGGTTCTTGCTCTTTCTTTCCGGGTGTTTGCTTAATGCGTAAATACTGTGGCGGGAACTTCAAGAATTCGGGAGGCTCAAGGCTCAGAGACTGTACCAAGCAACGGTTGCACCCTGCAGCTTGTGACAGACACCATAGAGGGGCACTGAGGGATCGTCAACCCCTGCCTAATCGTTCATTTAGGTACGTCCGTTTACAGGGACTCCAGTCAATTGTAAGATTAGGCCACCATTTAGGCTTGGTTATGTGCCTATGGGGTCTTGTCTACCATCATGAGCCGGATACTCGACAGACTGAGCTGGCTGGTCACGGTTCGTCCGTACATCACGATCGTCGTTCTCCTCATCCTTACGGTGGGGCTTGGCGCTGGGGCGACTTTCCGCGCTCCGCCGACGGAGGGTGCCGACGTAGCGTTCCTTCCGCCCGGTCACGCCATCGCCAATGCAACGAAGGAAATTGACGAACTTTTCGGGGATTCCGGCGAGTACAGCGTTGTAACACTGATCTTTCGCGGGGAGGCGCTGACGCCCGACGGCCTCTCCCAGATGTCCACCCTGATCGATGAGATCGTCAGCGAGCCAAGTGTGGGTGGACTCCTGGCACCCAGCAATGCAGTCGTCGCACCTTCGTTTCTGATCAGCGCCGCACTCCAGACGGAGAGTTTCGAGTCGGTCACGCAGGCGCAAATCGACTCCGTGCGCAACGTCCCGGAGATTCAGGGGGCAATCGAGGCGCTGACCGGGACCGACACGGATGGCACGCCGGTCGCCATCGCCAACATCCGGCTGTCCGACACGGGCGACGAGAGGATTGGGGACGCGGAACGGCGGATCAGCGAGCTTGCTGTAGGTGACGAAGGCCCTCTGCGCGTGAGCAGCCTATCGCCGGTGATCGTCGAGGATGAGTACAGAAAGGCCACGGAGGAGGGGATGGGGCCGCTTATAGGGCTGGCCCTGCTCCTGATCGCGGCGCTGCTACTGCTCTTCACCCGCACCCTTTCCGATATGCTGCTGACGCTGACAGGGCTTATCTTCTCAATAGTCTGGATAGTCGGAGCGGAGGGCTGGCTCGGGCCTAATGCCCTGGGCCTTATAGGCCCTCCGAGCTCTCTCACCGCTATGGTGCCGGTCATCATCATCAGCCTGACGGTGGACTATGCGATTCAGGCAGTGTCACACTATCGCGAACAACGCGTTGAAGGCAAGGCGGTTGTGGAGGCGGTACGCAAGGGGCTGAGCAACGTCACGATCCCGCTGACACTGGCTGCCGTTACGACCATAGCAAGCCTGCTGGCGACCCTGTTCTCGCCGATTGGGGTGATCGGCGACTTCGGCGTCGTTGCCGGCCTGGGTGTGGGATTAAGCCTGATAGTAATGCTGACGTTGATCCCTGCAGGTCGGACGATTATCGACCGGCGCCGTGAGGCTCGCGGCAAGCTGGGCCCGGCCCGTCCGATCTCGAACGCACTGCCCGGCATCCCCCATGTGGCGGAGCTGCTGGGTAAGTGGGTTACGCGCCGTCCGATGCCCTACCTCGTCACCGTGATCCTCATATCTCTGGGCCTCGGATACGCCGCCACGGATCTGAAGTCCGAATTCAGCATCCAGGACATCCTGCCCCGAGGCGGGAGTGTGCTGGAGGATATGAAGACTCTGGAGGCCTCGGTCGGCGGCTCGACGGAGGTCGCCACCATCCTGCTGAAGGCCGAAATCACGGAGAGCCGGACGCTCTTGAATCTGCATGACCTCACATCCGCCTTCGAGGGCGAACTTCGCCGACCCAACGCGGCGGCGGGACCGATCCAGCACTCATTCGAAGCGCTCGTCCGCGACTGGACCGACGATTCCGGGGAACCCGGAGATAAGTACGACGCGGAGCTGGAAACACTCTTCCGTGAAGCCTCACCGGGAGTGGAACTGGATCCGGGGCTGATGCAGGAGTTCGTCGACAAACTCGTAGCGAGGGAACCCGAACTGGCGCGCTTTCTGATCAACAATCCTGAAGGCATAGATTCGATGCTGCTCCAGTTCCCGACGTACCTGCACGAACCCGAGCAGACGAGGATGATTCAGGAAAAAATCGAGGAGTTGTGGTATGGCGACGACAGCGCCATCACGGCGATTTCGGACAGCATCGTTTCCGTGGCCGTTACCGACCAAATCACAGGCGGGCAAACGCAGTCGATCGGCACCACGGTTGCCGTAGCCCTGAGCATCCTCGCCATCTTCTTTTGGGTGACGTTACGTCAGCCTTCGCTGGCGTTTGTGGCGGTTGGGCCAATCGTGCTCGTCCTCATTAGCGTGCTGGGCACGATGGCGCTGCTTGGCATTCCCTACACGCTGATCACCTCGATCATCACGGCGCTATCTATCGGCATCGGGGTGGACTACACCATCCACATAATTCATCGCTACCGGGAGGAGTTCGCTCACCTGCGCAACCCGGAGAAGGCGGCGATCAGGACCCTGTCAACAACCGGTTCGGCGCTGCTGGGTTCCGCACTGACGACGGCGTTCGGATTCGGAGTGCTGATAGCTTCGCCGCTGCTTGCGTCCCAGCAGTTCGGCATCACGGCGACCATCACGATCGTCTACTCCCTGATAGTCTCGGTCCTAGTGGTGCTGCCTGCGATGGTGGTCTGGGGCTCCTACCAGAATGCGAGGCTGCGCTCGATGGTGGAGCGCATGTGGGACGACCTCGACATCGCCATAGAGGACATCCATCAGCGCCACGAGCAGGGACAGGGCTCGTCGTAGAAAAGAGGCCAATGGAACTCCGCAAATTATCCAACGGGCTGAAGGCCGCGTACCGCGGGTCGGATGCCCACAGTCGCGTGAAACATTTCGATGGGTGGATGGACAGAGCGCAGGTGGATGGCGCCGGCCCAGTGGGCTACGACCACGCCGAAACCGTCAAGGAATACTACGACCTTTGCAGCGAGTTCATGGTGTTCGGTTGGGGCGAGTCTCTCCACTTCGCGCCGCTATCGCCCATGGAGAGCCTGGAGGACTCCAAAATCCGGCACCAGAGGCTGATGATTTCCAAGCTGGAGCTGCGCAAGGGCATGACGGTGATCGATGTCGGTTGTGGGATCGGCGGGCCGATGCGCCGTGTCGTCCGGGAAGGCGGCGTCAGGGCGGTTGGGGTCAATAGCAGTGAAGTCCAGTTGGACAAGGCGAGATCGTTGGACGCCGAGGCGGGGATCGAGCACATGGTTGACTACCTCGCGTGCAGCTTCATGGACATGGGCGCCATCGCGGACGACACATTCGACCGGGGATACGCGATCGAATCGACGTGCCATGCGCCGGACAAGGCGGGCGCGTTCGCCGAGATCTACCGCGTGCTGAAACCGGGAGCCCTCTTCTGGGGTCAGGAAATGTGCATGACGGACAAGTTCGATCCCGACGACAACCGCCACCGGGCCATCAAGCAGGACCTGATGCACGGCATCGCGCTCAAGGATATCGCGACTATGGACGAGGTGAACCGGGCGCTCGAAACGGCGGGGTTTCAGGTCATTGAGGCGAAAGACCGGGCCGTCGATGAGAACAGTCCGGTCACGCCGTGGTATCAACCCATGGAGGCCCGGAGCAATACGCTGGGCAATGCCCTGCGCAGGACTCCGCTGGGCCGCAAGACGCTCATGATGACATTGAGGCTGACGGAAGCGCTGAGGATGTTCCCGAAGGGGTCCACGGACGTCATCGAGCTGATGGATCATACTGCCAACGCCTATGTCGCGGGCGGCAGGGCCGGGGTCTTCACGCCGTTGTACTGTTTCCTCGCCCGCAAGCCCCTTTAGGCACTCTTCTTCGCAGGTAGCCCAGAGGCATTCCTACAAATCTCCCTGACGTTCTGTCTCAGAGATTCTTCCCTCGATGGAGAAGGGTCATAAAAATCCCTTCCCCCCTGACGGGCTGACAGGGGTAGGCAAAACGGAACTGTAGCTATGATCCAGCTCCGCCTCCCTGTCATTCCTCAGAAAATAACCTCCAGCCAACCTCCCGTAGGGGCGATTCGCGAATCGCCCTTACCGCCATTTTCATGATAGGTGGTGTCGGTGACAACCGACATGAACGATTCCTCTGAAAATAACCTCATCAGGCGGCCTGGACAGTGACCTTGTACCCCAGGCGTTCGATTCTTCTGACAGCT
>JAPPDQ010000228.1 GCA_028875495.1 Chloroflexota bacterium | reverse complement strand
AGCGTCTGGCGACCTCGAACCCTATGCGCCCCATGCCGATGATGCCGAGGGTTGAGCCATAGACGTCCTGCCCGAGGTAGTGGAGAGGGTGCCACGTGCGCCAGTTGCCGGCTCGCACCGCCCGTTCGCCCTCGCCGATACGCCGTGCCGCCGCGAGCAGCAAGGCCCATGCGGCGTCTGCCGTCGTGTGGGTCAGCACTTCCGGCGTGTTGCCGACGGGTATGCCGTGTCGCGTGGCGTCGGGGATATAGATATTGTCGAATCCGACGGCTATCTGGCTGATGACCTTGAGCTGCGGCCCGACCGCGTCCATGAAATCGCCGTCTATCTTGTCGGTGAGAAGGCAGAGGATTCCGTCAACGCCCCTGCACTTTTCGAGAAGAACGTCGGGAGGAGGGGGAAGCTCGTCCGGCCACACCTCGGCGTCCACCTCCGCGCGGATCATCTCAAGAGCATCGGGGAAGATCTCACGGGTGATGAACGCGCGGGGTCTGGACATTTACATGGCCTCTTGGAACGAATGGCGCGGCTCATTCTATCAGAAGGGTCGCCGTCGCTTCATCGTGCGGAATGCCTCGGCCGGCTCACACGGGAATGACACAAAGGGATGAGCGGTGGCTCTCTGAGACCAACCTTTCCATGCCTCCGTCAAGCGTGGTCAGTTGTCCGTTTCGCTGCATTGCGGTGGCCAGCAACACGGCGTCCGTAATTTGACGGTACCCCTGGAGGCGAATGCCAATCGACTCTGGCAGCTCCGTGATGGACTGGTCCAGCGGCCAGAAGGTGTGAGCACCCAATCGCGTCAGCCTCTGCAGGACCGCTATGGCTTCGAGAGGCGTGACGGTGTGTCGAACGACCGAGGGATTGCAGGACACGCGGACGAACCCCGCCTCCGTCAGGGGGCACGTGGCCCAGCCGTCCTGCCGACGCGCCTCGAACCATGCTCTGGCCGCGACGTGGTGTACGTGATTGGGCCAGGCGAGGGCTATCAGGACATTCACGTCCAACAGCACGATCACGGCCAGTCGCCCAGTGATCGGTAGACATCCTCGCTGGTGATGGGTTCGGCATCGGAGGGAGCGGGAAAGGTGGTGCCGTCCGCGACATCGCTGTGGGTGAGTTCGCTCTTGAAGCCGCGCCGCGCAAGTTCCGAAAGGGCCCTGCCGAGGCTGCTTCCCTTCCGCTCAGCCAGCGCCCGGGCAACGGCCAAGACGTCGTCATCAATGGTTACCGTAGTTCGCATATCAACATCATCACATCATAGCATCATATTGTCAAGCTGGACGGTAGCCGTTCACGAAAATGGTCGTAGGGGCGATTCGCGAATCGCCCCTACGGGAGGTTGGTCGGGGGTTGTTTTCATAGCAAGCTCCTCAAGACGCATCGGCGTTGCTGGTGTACCATTGTCGAGATGTTTTCGGATCGCGCTGCCGACATGGTGCTTCGCGCCCGCCGCAGGGAGTACGACGGCTGGCTGATTGTCGGGATCGTCTTCCTTTCCTCAGCCCTCAGCATCGGCACGAGCAACTACGCATTCGGGCTGTACGTTGAACCTCTCGAGGAGACGTTCGGGTGGACCCGCACGGAGATATTGGCTTCGCTGTCCTTCTGGGCCATCGGCAGCCTGACGGCCCCGCTGCTCGGAAGGTTCATGGACAACTATGGAGCGAGACCGCTCCTCGTCGGCACTATGGCCCTCTTCGGGGTGAGCTTGGTGCTGCGACCCATGATGACCGAGCTGTGGCACTTCTATGCGCTGAGCTTCCTTCAGTTCTTCGCATTCTCCGGGATGAACATGCTGCCGGCGGGCCGGCTCGTCGGCCTTTGGTTTCCAAAGTCGAAGGGTCGCGCCATGGGCTTCACGACGATGGGCAACAACTTCGGCGGCCTGACCGTGCCTATCCTGACCGGGTACCTCCTGGCGGTCGCGACATGGGGCTCTGCCTTTGTGGTCACGGGCATTCTGGCCTTTGCCGTGGCGCTTCTGGCGACCCTGTTCGTCCATGAGCGAACGACTCAAAGGGCCGCCTCTTCGCAAGGGAGCGAGTCGTCAACCGCCACCACCGGCCTCGTGGGGCTGACCGTCAAGGAGGCCCTGCGGTCCGACGCCTTCTACTACGTGACGGCGGCGACCGCTTTGGGTTCCTTCACCTACAGCGCGCTGCTGCCGCAGATAAGCACGCACCTGCTCGACCAGGGGACGGAAGACGCGAGCGTCGTGACGCTGCTCTCACTGCTGGCCGCATTCGGCATGGCCGGTAAGGGGACATTCGGCTACCTCGCGGAGCGATTTACCGCCCGCATAGCCATGATGCTCAGCCTGGGAGGCCAGGCGGCGCTTATCTCGGTGATCGTGGCCTACCCGGTAGGAATCCATCTGTGGGTCGTCGTGCCAATCTTCGGGTTCTTCTTCGGCGCGTACGGCGTACTCATGACGCTGCTGCTCCAAGAGAACTTCGGGTTGAAGTACTTCGGGAGCATTGCGGGGCTGTCTGGACTCGTCGTCATGATCCCCGCGTTCGCCGGGCCGCTCATGGCAGGCGCGTCGTTCGACTACCTCGGCAGCTACGGTCCCGCATTCCTAGCCGTTGTTGCGCTGTTCGTCACGGCCATCCTGCTGCTCACGAGAGTAAAGTCTCCAATGCAGCGCTTGGCCGAGTTGTCGCAGGAATGAGAGGCCGCGCCGGCCCAAATAGAAATGCGGAGTATCGCCCTTCGACAAGCTCAGAGCTTGCCCCGTACCTAATATGGGGGCGAACGTTCTCATGTATGATTTTCCGTTCGTGCTGAGCCTGTCGAAGCACGAGTTGGGGTAATTCCGCAGGAGCGAGAGATGGCCTCGAACCGAATTGAATTGCGGGCGAACGTTCCTGTATGATTCTCCGTTCGTGCTGAGCCTGTCGAAGCACGAGCAGGGATATCATTCAATGTTCAGGGATAGTTTCTGAAAAGCAAAACGAAAGGCATAGAACCATGAACAAAAAGGACAAAGACTTGCTGCTCCGACTCGGTGCCGGAGACTCGATAAAGGCGATCTGCGACGATGCCGGTTTGACACGAGCCGAATTCGATGAATGGTGGACGGCCCAGACCACAAGCCGCGTTCCTTCGATGGAGGGGACCCGGACCGCATCGGACCTGTCGGGCAAGGTCGAAATCGCACGCGACGAGTGGGGCGTCCCTCACATCCTCGCCGAGACCGACGACGACCTGTTCTTCGGCTACGGGTACGCCACGGCCCAGGACCGTCTCTGGCAGCTCGACTACTACCGTCGCAAGGCGCGTGGACGCCTCTCCGAGGTCATCGGGCCAAGCGGCATCGAGATCGACACGGTATCCCACACCATCGGACTCGAGTGCACGGCGCAGGAGAATCTTGCTAGGTTCCCCGAAAAGACGAAGCGGCGCTTACAGGCATACACCGACGGCATCAACGCCTTCATGGAGGAGAGCCGGAGCAACCTGCCGATAGAGTTCGCCCTGCTCGGCTATGAACCGCACGAGTGGACGCCGCTGGACTCCGTGGCCACATGGCAGGAGTTCCGGTGGTACCTCACGGGCCGTCTGCCCATCATCGCGATTCCCGATCTGGCGAAGCGGACGCTCGGCGAAGGTGCCCTACTGGACGACTTCATCACGGGCGAGGCCGAAGACGAGAGCATCGTCCCTAAGGGGTCTTACTCGCCGTCGCGGACGGGCGAAGTCCCGGTCGGCGAGGTGGTCGGCGACCCCGATGAAGGGATCGGCAGCAACAACTGGGTCGTCTCCGGCAGTAAGTCCACGAGCGGCGCGCCGATGGTCGCCAGCGATCCGCATATCGCCTTTGGCGCGGGCTCCTGCTGGTACGAGGTGCATCTCTCCGGCCCGGAGATGAACGTCGCGGGTGCCGGGTACGTCGGCGTGCCCGGTGTCGTCTTCGGCAGGAATGAGACCCTCGCATGGGGCGTCACCAACAACATCTGCTCCCAGCGCGACATCTACCGGGAGCAGGAGGACCCCGACCGGCCCGGATACTTCCGGTTCGGCGACGAGTGGCGTCCGGCCAAGCAGGAGACCGTCGAGATCGCCGTGAAGGGCGAGGACGCCCGCACGATTACGATAACGCGGACGCACAACGGCCCAATAGTAGACGAGCTTCTCCCGGAGCCGCTGCGCACGACCGACAAGGTCTCGGCCAGATGGCTCGGCACCGGCTTCGGCGACGAGATCACGTGCATGCTCGATCTGGCCGCAGCGGGGAACTGTGACGAGGCCAAGGAGGCCCTCCGCGACTGGATCGTCCCCACGTGGAGCTACGTGTTCGGCGACGTCGAGGGCCATATCGGCTACCAGGCGGTAGGGCGCATCCCCATCCGCGAACAGTGGAACCGCGAGTACCGACCCGGCTGGGACCCCGCGCACCAATGGAGTGGCCTCATTCCCTACGACGCCCTTCCCGCCCTGAGCGACCCGGCCGAGGGATACGCCCGCTCAGCCAACAACCGGACCGCGCCGGAGGACTACCCCTATCCGCTCTCCGGCACGTGGAGCAGCGGGCACCGAGCCCTCCGCATCCGCCAGATGCTGGAGGAGCAGGAGCAGTTCTCCCGCGAGGACTTCGCCCGAATGCAGACCGACACCCTCTCGATGCGCGCCGTCGAGGTTCTTCCATCTCTGGTCGAGACGCTAAAGCGGTCGTCCGACCCCAGGGTGCTGGAGGCGGCAGGGTTCCTGGACGAGTGGAACGGGAGGATGGACGTGGACGAGGTTGGCGCGTCGATCTTCGAGCTCTTCTTCGCCGAGTTCACAACCGCCGTTGCCGCCGAGAGGTTCAGCGGCGGCGAGGTGCCGCTCGTCGCGGGAGCCATATCGGGCTACGCCGTGCGCCTGCTCAATAACGCCGAGTTCGGCGGCTCGCCGCCCGGGAACGAGACGGTCGTCACGTCCATGCTCCGCGCAATCGACATCTTGACGGAGCGCCTCGGCCCCGACATGTCGGAGTGGCGCTGGGGCAGAATCCACAAGATCGCCCTGAACCACCTGCTTTCCGACCGCGGCGACCTCTCCGACCTCCTGAAACGTGGCGGACAGCCCGTGGGCGGCAACGGCATCACCGTCAGCAACACCGGTTTCGACCCGAACTACCTCGCCTCCATCGGCGCGAACTGGCGGCACAACGCCGACCTCGCCGACGACCCGCCCGGCCTGTGGGCAGTCGACGCGACGGGACAGTCGGGTCACCCCGGCAGTCCCCACTACGGCGACCAGCTCACCGAATGGCTGGCCGGACGCCACCACTACCTCCCCCTCGACAGCAAGCGAGCGCGAGCCCAGGCGGCGCATACGTTGACTCTGACCTCGGGGTAGAAACAGGACGAGTTCCTACGCTCGCCAAGTGATACGATGAGCGGGGAATAACCCGCTCATCCGCAACTATTAGGGAGCGATATTGAGTCTCCGAAGGACGGTAATCGCGACAGTGCCTGCCGTCGCGATGGCGACGCTTGTCCTGCTGGCAGCCATGCTCACCATCGCGCGTTCGGCCTCCGCCCAGAGTGCCGACACGCGCACCTGCTCCACCGGCGCCGCCGTCCCCGACCCCGCCAACAACCCCGGCCTCGTCTCCGACTGCGAGACTCTGTTGGCGTCTAGAGACACGCTGGCAGGAACGGCGACCCTCAACTGGTCGGCGGATAGGCCCATTGCGGAGTGGGATGGTGTGACAGTGGGTGGGACGCCGGAGCGGGTTACGGAACTGGTTCTCAAGAGCGTGGGTCTATCCGGTACAGTTCCAGCCCAGTTCGGGAGTCTAGATGGGCTCATACGATTGGACTTCGGCAACCACTATCCTCAGCAAGGAGACGATAACCGATTGACGGGCCTAATTCCTTCGGAGCTAGGTCGCTTACCGAATCTTGTGCAGTTGGATCTCTACGGCAACCGCATCGGAGGTGAAATCCCAACTGAACTGGGAGGCCTCGAGAACCTTGAACACCTACTACTGGGGGACAACAACCTGACAGGTGAGATTCCGCCGGAGTTGGGTGGCCTAACTAAACTGCGGGAACTAGAGCTATGGGGCAATGAACTGTCCGGGACAATACCGGCGGAACTAGGAGACCTCGCAAATCTGCAGGAGTTGTCGCTTAATCGAAACCAATTCACCGGAACGATTCCTACCGAACTCGGCAACCTCGTCAGCCTGCAATCACTAAGGCTTGATCGAAACAAGCTGACCGGAGAGATTCCCTCGGAACTGGGAGACCTCACCGGCTTGCAAGTCTTACTGCTCTGGGGAAATGAGCTGTCAGGGTCGATACCACCGGACTTGGGCCGTCTGGTAAACCTTCGGAGGCTATTCCTTTCTAAGAATCAGTTAACCGGAGATGTCCCGTCGGAGTTGGAAGAGCTCCGCAACCTGCAAACCCTATCGCTTTCCAATAACCGGCTGACCGGGGAGATTCCCCAAGAACTGGGCGGCCTCACCAATCTGCGATCGCTGTGGGTCTATGACAACCAGCTATCCGGGGAGATACCGGAGCAATTGGGCGGTCTTGAGAACCTAGAGGTTCTGGATATTTCACGCAATCGTTTGACCGGAAAGATATCGTTAGGGCTAATTGGCCTGACCAACCTCGATGAGTTGGACCTCTCCGGGAACGAGTTGAGCGGCGAGATACCGGCGGAGCTGGGGAGTCTTGCCAGTCTGGAATCACTAAGGCTTTGGGGAAATCAACTGATAGGCGAGATTCCGAAGGAGTTGGCAGACCTGTCCAATCTTGTGCTTCTTGACATCTCGATGAATCAATTGACCGGGCGGATTCCCATAGAGTTGGAGAATCTCTCTAACCTGACTAGGCTGTCGCTCACCAACAACCAGTTGACGGGCGAAATCCCCACCGAAATCGGCAACATGTCTAACTTGGTGAGCCTATCTCTCGACGGCAACCAGTTGACCGACGAAATCCCCGCCGAAATCGGCAGCATGTCTAACTTGGCGAGCCTGTTTCTCACCGGCAACCAATTAACGGGCACAATTCCCGTCGAACTGGGCAGCCTGTCGAACCTGACGGATTTGTATCTCTCCGACAACCAGTTGACGGGCACAATTCCCGTCGAACTGGGCAGCCTGTCGAACCTGAAGTCACTGGTCCTCAGCGGGAATCAGTTGACAGGCACAATACCCACCGAACTGGGCGGCTTGTCGAACCTGACGAACCTGTATCTCTCCGGCAACGAACTGACGGGCGGAATCCCGGCTGAGTTGAGTGGCTTGTCCGAACTCAGGGTGCTGGAACTCTACAACAACCGGTTGACAGGCGCGATTCCAGCCGAAATAGGTAGCCTGTCGAACCTGCAAAAGTTAGCCCTCTCCGGCAACGAACTGACAGGTGGGATCCTCTCTGAATTGGGTAGCCTTTCCAATCTTGTACAGTTGTACCTAAACAACAACCGGTTGACGGGCCAGATTCCGTCGGAACTGGGCAGCCTGTCGAACCTGCAATTGTTGGTTCTCTCCGGCAACGAGCTGACAGGTGAGATATCCTCTGAATTTGGTAGCCTCTCCAATCTTGAAGAGTTGAACCTGAATGATAACCGGTTGACGGGTGAGATTCCTCCTGAACTGGGCAGCCTGTCGAATCTGCAACGGATGATCCTCTTCGGCAACGAACTGACGGGTGGGATCCCCTCTGAATTGGGTAACCTGTCCAACCTGACGCGCTTGAATCTCTATGACAACCGGTTGACGGGCGAGATTCCACCTGAACTGGGCAACCTGCCGAACTTACAATGGTTGAACCTCCACGACAACCAGTTGACAGGCGTGATTCCCGCCGAACTGGGTAGCCTCTCCAACCTGCGAGGGATGTATTTGGCCGGAAATCAGTTGACCGGCTGCATCCCCGCCGAATTACGTGACGTAGAGGACAGTGACCTCGTTCTACTTGGTCTCCCCTTCTGCGACTGCTCCATGGGTGCCGTCCCCGACCCCGAAGACAACGCCGGTCTCGTCTCCGACTGCAACATACTACTTGAGGTCCGCGATACCCTGGCCGGAACGGCGACGCTGAACTGGTCGGTGGATAGGCCATTTGAAAAGTGGGAGGGGATTCGCATTGGCGGGACGCCTCGGCGCGTGAAGGCGCTGAGCATCACTCACGCGGGGTTGACCGGGACGATACCCCCTGAACTGGGGAGCCTTACTAACTTGGAAGTGCTGGAGCTTTCGTCGAACGAGTTGACCGGACAGATACCGGCTGAGTTGAACAATCTCACCAACCTGAGATGGCTGCACCTTTCCGGTAACCCGTTGACGGGGTGCATCCCCAAGAGGTTGTATGATGTGCCCAACAATGATCTAGATGTTCTCGGTCTCCCCTTATGCTACTGCTCCACCGGCGTCGTCGTTCCCGACCCCGACAATAACCCCGGACTCGTCTCCGACTGCGAAGCGCTGCTCGCCTCCCGCGACACCTTGGCGGGCGATGCCACCCTCAACTGGTGGGCGGACAGGCCGATTGAGAAATGGAAGGGTATTGGCGTTGGCGGGACGCCTCGTCGCGTGAAGGTGCTGAACATTAATCACACGGCGTTGACAGGGACGATACCGTCCGAACTGGGCAGCCTCACTAACTTGGGCTATCTGAGACTTGCAGGCAATCAGTTGACTGGGGAGATACCGGGCGAGTTGGCCGACTTGGCTGACCTGCGGACGCTGGAACTATATCAAAACCAGTTGACCGGAGAGATACCGTTCGAGTTGAGTAACCTCACCAACCTAAGTTGGATCGACCTGTCCTCGAACAGGTTGACCGGAGCGATACCGGCGGAACTCGGCAGTCTTACCAACTTGCAAGGGTTATTCCTCGCAAAGAATCAGCTTATTGGGGATATCCCGTCCGAGCTGAGCAGGCTCACCAGCTTGGAACGGTTGGATCTCTTTGGGAACCAACTGACTGGGGAGGTTCCCGTTTGGCTGGGCGATCTCGAAAACTTGGTTTCGATAAACCTCGGATACAATCAGTTGACTGGGGAAATCCCGTTGGAGTTGGGCAGCCTCGCTAGCATGGAAATGCTGAGACTTAACCGCAACCGATTGACCGGGACGATACCGTCGGAATTGAGCAATCTCGCGAACCTGAATTCCCTGTACCTCAATAACAACCAGCTAAGTGGAGAGATCCCGTCTGAGCTGAGCGACCTATCCAATTTATACGTGCTTTACCTCTCCGACAACGAGTTGACTGGCGGAATCCCTCCTGAACTAGGCAGCCTCGGCGACTTGGAATTTCTAGCCCTTAACGACAACGACCTTACCGGCTCGATCCCTTCAGAACTCGGCCGCCTCTCCCGCCTGACCTACCTCAACCTCCGCAATAACGACCTGACCGGCCCGATTCCGACTGAGTTGGGCGACCTCACAAAGTTGCAATATCTCGGCCTCAACAACAATGAGTTGACTGGCCCGATACCGGACCTCAGAAACCTGACCAACCTCGAGCAGTTGTACCTCTCGAACAACGACCTGGATGGTATTCTCCCCAACTGGTTGGGTTCGCTGACCAAGGTGAGAGAATTCTGGCTTTGGGGCAACGAGTTGGAAGGGCCCATCCCCGACCTCAGCGGCATGACAGGGTTGGTACGGATCAAGTTGCAGAGCAACAATTTCACGGGCAGCATCCCGACGTCGTTCGGCGACATGAACGACCTCGTGTACCTCTATCTCCATGACAACGCGTTGACCGGTGAGATCCCGTCCGAGTTGGGCGATATGGACAGCCTGCGTTACCTGTGGCTCCACACCAACGAGCTGGAGGGTGGGATACCGCCTGAGTTGGCCAACCTCTCCAACCTCTGGGACCTGAACCTCCACGGCAACAGCTTGGCCGGTGGCATCCCGACTGAGCTGGGCGAGATGACCAACCTGACGCGCCTTCGGCTCCATCGCAACGCGCTCACCGGCAACATCCCTGTTGAACTTGGCGACCTCGAAAACCTGCGGTTCATGTGGCTGCACGGGAACATGCTGACCGGACAGATTCCTGCCGAACTTGGAAGCCTGACCAACCTGGAAAGGCTGTGGCTGAGCGAGAACAACCTATCAGGACCGATTCCCGCGGAACTGGGCGGGTTGGCCAACCACAGCCTCGTTCAGTGGAGGCTCGCCGAGAACCGACTCACCGGCTGCGTGCCGCCGGGGCTGACCGCCATCGAGGACAGCGACTTCGCCGGCCTCGGCCTCGAGGTATGCGAGGACTCCTAGTACCGTTCCCATTTTAATATGTCAGCCGAATTGAGAGGCCCGTATCCCCTCTCCCGTCGTGGGAGAGGGCTAGAGCTTGCCCCGTACTTGATACGG
>JAPPDQ010000281.1 GCA_028875495.1 Chloroflexota bacterium | reverse complement strand
CATGAGGGTGCTCTACAGCGACATCGTCAGACAGGAGCAATATGAGGCCCAACTGCCGATGGAGTACGTCGACATCGACACGCTCCTGTCCCAATCCGACTTCGTGTCGCTCAATACCGTTCTGAATAGCTCGACGCATCACCTCATCGACGCCGAAGCTCTGGGGAAGATGAAGCCGACATCTGTGCTCGTGAACGCCTCACGTGGGCCGATAGTCGATCAGCAAGCCCTGTACGAGGCGTTGAGGGACGGCGAGATAGGCGCGGCGGGTCTCGACGTCACCGACCCGGAGCCGATACCCGACGACGATCCGCTGCTCACCCTCGAAAACTGCGTCATCGTTCCGCATATCGCCAGCGCCAGCGTCGCCACGAGGCGGGAGATGTCCCGCATAGCCGCCGTCAACCTGCTGAACGGCATCAAGGGCGAGCGCCTCATCACCTGCGTCAACCCGGAAGTCTATATCTGACCGATAGCTCACTCCAGCCAGGAGCGATACGCGAATGCAAGACTACGAACCACTCGACATCTCCCGGTCGTGCAACTCCGGGCCGGAGATTCTCGGCAGCGGCGCTTCTGATGTCGAAACGGGCCTTCGGTCGTTCCGCGGCCTGCCCTTCATGATCGGAGGTCTGGCCGGGGGACTGGGAGGCAACTCGTTCATTGCGCCATCGCCGAACGGGGGCAGCGTATTCGTTCCGGTTGGGAAGCCGGCCAAGCGGGTGTTGTTGGCCCACGCGCTGCTTGAAACGAAGCTGGCCGAAGGCGGCAAACTGGGCGAGCCGGTCGCGGAGTACGTGTTCTACCTGTCGAGCGGCAGGCAGGAGCGGGTGAATATTCGCGAACGCTTCGAGATCGCGGCATCTCCCTCCTTCCCTCCGGGAACGCCCGGCCCTCCGTACCGCGCCGTGACCGACGGCAAGGCGACCCTGATGCCCCGCTACGAGGGGGAGTTCGACGCGGCGGGAAAACGCCAGACCGAGGCGACCCATGCTACGGCGGAGCTATGCTGGCTCTGGGCATGGGAGAACCCCGAACCTGACTCGTCAATAGAGACCATCGAGATCGTCCCCGCCGAAATGCGCTTCTTCATAGCCGCGATTACCCTGGGGCACCTCGATGAGCATCCCTTCCCACGAGAGGGACGCCGCCCGGCCAAGATCACCCTGCTCGACGAGGCCGACGCCTCCCAGCCCTTCGACGTTGATGTCGAGGTCGACAGGGGCGACGCCACCTACGTCTTTCCCTTGCCCGCCGTGTCGTCCGACGAGTTTCTCTCGGCCCCGTACTCGTGGGGACAGGACGACAACGAATCATCCAGCCCGTCCTACGTGGAGATATCGGCCACGCCGTCCGCCACAGTGACGGTCAAACAGGGCGACGCCGAGATCGGTAAGACCACCTGGGGCGAGGTGGTCGACAGCGGTTCAGTGGAGACCGAGAAGGTCAAGATCGAGCTCATCGACCCCGGCAAGAACTGGGTACACGTCACCGTAGTCGATGAAGAGACGGGGCGGCCCATATCCTGTCGCGTCCACTTCCGGTCGCCCGACGGCGTGCCGTACCAGCCTCATGGACACCACAACCAGGTCAACTCCAACCTTGGTACGTTCCACAACGACGTTGGAGGCGACCTGCGCCTCGGACAGACGGCGTTTGCCTACATCGACGGCACGTGCCAGGGGTGGCTGCCGCGAGGAGAGGTCGTCGTGGACGTGTCGCGCGGGTACGAGTACGAGCCGCTGCGGACGAAGGTCTCCATCGAGCCCGGCCAGCGCGAGCTGGAGCTGCGCCTCAAGCGATGGACGAACATGAACGCCCAGGGCTGGTACAGCGGCGACTCCCACGTCCACTTCCTGTCACCGACCGGAGCGCACCTCGAGGCGCAGGGCGAGGACCTCGACGTGGTGAATCTCCTGCAGTCGCAGTGGGGAAGCCTCTTTACGAACACGGAGGACTTCACCGGCGCGGCGAGCGTGTCAGAGCGTGGGGACAGCATCGTCTACGTGGGACAGGAGAACCGGCAGCACTTCATGGGACACATGATCCTGTGGGGTCTCAAGAGGCCGATCATGCCGTGGTGCAGCGATGGCCTGGGCGAGGCCGAGATCGGCGGAAGCATGGAGACGACCCTGAGCTACTGGGCGGACGAGGCACACGCGCAGGGTGGATTCGTCGTCAATCCTCACTTCCCTAACCCGAACGGGGAACCGGCGACCCTCGTGGCGACCGGTCGGCTCGACGGCGTCGAGATGATCCGCCAGACCGAGTTCAACCACATCGAGTACTACCGCTATCTGAACGGCGGCTACCGGCTCCCTCTCGTGGGCGGCACGGACAAGATGTCCAGCGACGTGCCGGTAGGGTTGTACCGCACCTACGCCAAGCTGCCCGACGACGAGGAGTTCGGCTACAACTCATGGTGCCGCAGCGTCGCTAGCGGGAGGACGTTCCTCAGCGGCGGGCCAATCATTCACTTCTCGGTCGACGGCAAGGCCATCGGCGACACGGTCGCCATCTCAGGGCCGGGCACGGTCGAGGTGGAGGCGTGGGCAGAGAGCATCTTCCCTATGAACGTCCTGCAGATCGTCCGGGACGGCGAGGTAGTGGCACAGGTCGAGGCAACTGGCGGCGCACGACGGCTGGAGCTCCGGGAGAAGATCACCATCGACAAGCACACGTGGCTGGCCGCGAGGTGCGGCGGGCCGGAGTACATGGGCAGCTTCTACCACATTGACGCCATGGCGCGGGGCATGTTCGCCCACACGTCGCCGATCTACGTGTCCGTCGGAGGAGACTGGTGGATGTTCAGCGAGGAGACGGCCCGGTACATGCTCACGCTCATCGAGGGCAGCATCTCCTACATCCGAGAAACGTCGGCGCAGCACACGCACGGCGGCGTCACCCATCATCACGGCCAGGACGACCACATCGCCTACCTCGAAGCGCCCTTCCACGAGGCCCACGCGGCGGTACACGAGCGGGCGCAGCGGCTGGGGGTTAGGCTGCTTTAGGGGCATCAAAACTTAGGAGGCCCCAGAGTAAAGGTTACTCTGGGGCCTCGGTTCATCTACCGGCGACGTCTCACCTTGACGCGAATAGTGCGTCTAATGGTGAGCTTTCGTCGGACAGTGCGAATTCGCATTGTTCCAACTCCTTTTCGGAATGTCGCCGAAGCGAGAGGCAATCGACCTCTACCATGCTTGACCCCTCGGGAACCACTGGTCTACTATGATTCGTGGGTTATACCACCCGCAGGGAGTCCTCGCTTCGGCGCGGATACTTCCAAAAAACAGGCTGCCGCGAGCTTTTTGTGGCGGCCTGTCTTTAGGTTGGTTAGCATCAGTTTTGTAGTTTGAAGTATATTTCGTTCCGGATTGTAGTCTCTGACCGTACTGTTAGTTCAGTTGCACCCCCGTAGATTCACCCTATTCTGTTTCTTCTGCTCCAACCCAACGGTAAGTGCGCGTGGCTGCCTTCTCTATCTCCGGTACCCTGTTTGCATGCAGACTGACAAAATTTACCGGGTTCTTGGCATTGGAACGGATCCCGATTTTCTTCATCCGCTCCCAAATCTCTGTGTCCATAAGTGGTGCACCGCCTGCTTGTCGGAGAACCTCCTTAAGACCTTTAGGGAAGCTCATTGTGCCCTTGCTCCTAGACGCCTTTACGTTCATCTCAAGTTGCTGCTCTCCCGGTAATTGAAACCACGATTCGTAACCTTGAAGGATCTCCTGCAGTGCTTCTCGTTGCTTTTCAATTCTGCTGAGTTCAATTCGAATTTCCTCCATATGCTTTCGCATGCTTACCTTGTCCACTGTGTACCTCCACATACTTGACTGTTTGTACATTTCCCAGTAAAGTTAAAGGTAGATCGCCCTTTCGGGTTGATCGCTCATTGACAGCCTTGGCAAACGGGCGGGAGTTTGGTAGACACTTTCCCATTGGCCAAGGCTGTTGCTTTAATTGTATCACCGCCCAGACATGTTGTCAAGGCGTTGGTTCCTTGTGATTCACTATTGCCTCACAGTTTACACAATTTGGTTTCGGTGTGATATTAAAAAGGGAATCAATAGTAGAGGTCTTCGTTGTAGCCGTATGGTTATTCGCGTTGAGGTTTCATATAATTCGCTACCGTCCCAGCCATTCCCCGGAGGCCCCTAATCCATGGACTATGAGCCAATCGACATATCCGCCTGCTGCGGCGCGGGCGCGGAGCTCCTGCTTGGCGAGGACCCGAAGCTGGGTGAACAGGCTATGCGCGGTCTTCCCTTCACCGTGGGCGCGCCGGGTGGCGATCCCGACGGGAAGTGCTACGTCTCGTTGGGAGACGGGGACGCGACGGTGACGCTGCCGGTCGGCAAAACGGCTCACAACGTCATCGTGGCTCACCGGCAGATGGAGACCGAGCAGCACGAAAACGGCCCCATCGGCGTCCACGTGGCGGACTACGTCATCCGGTTCGAGGACTCCGAGACCGTGACCATCCCCATCAGGGAAAGGTACGAGATCAGCGTCGGCGGCGACCGACAGGGGATATCACGCTTCGGGATAGGATCTCCCTACCTCGCCGTGACCGACCGGGAAGACACCCTCCTGCCCCGCTACGAGGGCCAGTTTGAACTGAGCGGGCGACGACAGACGGAGACAAACCAGGCTCTGCCCGCGTGGTACTGGCTGTTTGTGTGGCGCAACCCGACACCCGGCCGCGCAATCGAGTCTATAGAGTTCGTGCCACGGGGGCCGCGCTTCATCGTCGCGGGAGTCACGCTCGGACACGTTGATGAGCATCCCATCTCCCGCCACGCTCGCCGCCCTGTGCGTGTCACGCTCAAGGACGCCGAGCGGGCAGACATGCCCTTCGACCTCGACGTGACCATCGACCGCGGCGAACGCACCTACGTCCACCCGCTCCCGGAGCAGTCGACCGACGAGTTCCTTACCGACCCACAGAAGGGTTTCGGTGAGGCGCAGAACCCGAAGTCCAGCCCGGCATACGTCGAGCTGTCGGGCGTTCCGTCGGCGACAGTCGAGGTGTCCCAGGGGGGAGACAAGGTCGACAGCGTGAAGTGGGGAGACGTCGAGAATGACGGCTCGGTCGATACCGACAAGCTCCGCATCGAGCTCGTCGAGCCGGGCAAGAACTGGGTGCGCGTCAAAGTTGTGGATGACGAGACGGGGCAGCCCGTCCCATGTCGCGTCCACTTCAGGTCGCCCGACGGCGTGCCGTACCAGCCGCACGGCCACCACAACCAGGTCAACTCCAACCTCGACACGTGGCACATCGACGTTGGCGGCGACCTGCGTCTCGGCCAGATCAGCTATGCCTACATCGACGGCACGTCCCAGGGCTGGCTCCCGAGGGGCGAAGTGATCGTCGACGTGGCGCGTGGCTATGAATACGATCCTCTTCGCGCCAGGGTCAACATCGCCCCAGGTCAACAGGATCTCGAACTCCGTCTCAAGCGCTGGATCAACATGAATGAGCGTGGGTGGTACTCCGGCGACTCGCACGTGCACTTCCTCTCGACGCAGGGAAGCCATTTCGAGTCGCAGGCCGAGGACCTCAACGTCGTGAACCTCCTGCAGTCGCAGTGGGGCAGCCTCTTCACGAACGTCGAGGACTTCACCGGAAAGCCCAGTGTGACGCGCCAGGGCAACAGCATCGTCTACACCTCGCAGGAGAACCGGCAGCACTTCATGGGGCACATGATCCTATGGGGCCTCAAGGAGCCGGTGATGCCCTTCTGCTCCGACGGCCCCTCGGAAGCGGAGATCGGAGGCCCGATGGAGACGACACTGAGCCACTGGGCCGACGAGGCACACGCCCAGGGCGGATACGTCATCAATCCACACTTCCCCCACCCCAACGGCGAGCCTTCCGCCCTCATAGCGACAGGACGCCTCGACGCCGTGGAGATGATCCTGCAGCAAGAGTTCTGGCACAGGGAGTGGTACCGCTATCTCAACTGCGGCTACCGCCTGCCCCTCGTCGGCGGCACCGACAAGATGTCGAGCGATGTTCCGGTCGGGATGTACCGCACCTACGTGAGGATCCCCGACGACGAGGAGTTCACCTACGAGAGCTGGTGCAGGAACGTGGCGAAGGGCAGGACGATCCTCAGCGGAGGCCCAATCATCCACCTCACCGTTGATGGTCACGAGGTCGGCGACACCTTAGATCTGTCGGGCCCGGGCACCGTCGAGGTCTCGGCGTGGGCGGAGAGTGTCGTGCCGATGTCCCGCTTGGAGATCGTGCAAGAGGGAAGGGTGGTCGCCTCCACCGAGTCGGACACGCCGACGCGCAGACTGAGCATCAGCGACAAGATCGCGGTTGACGACAACACATGGCTCGCCGCGCGGGCGGGCGGGCCGGGTTACTACCTCGGATACAGCTACTACGACGTGTGGGAACGAGGGATCTTCTCCCATACCTCTCCGGTGTACATCGCCGTCGGAGGAGCATGGAGCATGTTCGACAAGCCGACGGCCAAGTACATGCTGACGCTGATCGACGGCGCTCTGACCTATATAGACAACAGCTCTCGGCAGCATTCGCATGGGCACGTCACGCACCACCACGGCGAGGACGACCACATCGGCTACCTCAAACGCCCGTTCATCGAGGCCCGCGACGCCGTGAGGAGACGACTGCACGACCACGTCTAACCGAGCCAGTCGCCACACTTGGCTGCTGTTTTCGGCAAAAGCACGGTATACGGAACTTCATGATCTCTCATCCGCCGGGCTGACAGGGGTAGGTAAAACGGGCTTGTAGCTACGATCCGACCCCGGCTCCCTGTCATTCCGAGCGAAGCGAGGAATCTAAAATCCATGACTGAACGACGGGTTAGCCGGCGCGCCATCCGCATCCTCGCCGACGGGATAGGATTCTCCATGTCGGCGCTGTCTGGGGACGGGCAATTTTAGATTCTTCACTCCGCTTCGCTGCGTTCAGAATGACAGTGGCGGGTTGCTTTCAAAGTGGGACAATAGCTGAATGCATACCCCTGTCAGCCCGGCGGGGAGAGATACAGAGAGGGGGTCTTCGCGATTCAATTCACGGAGACTGAACAGCTACCACTCTCCCCCATGTTGTGCGACACTCGCGCGCATACTATTATGAAGTGGCGAAATCCGCGTACCTGCACGATTCTGCGAGCATGTAGCGCTTGCGGAGGGCGGGCGATAACGAATAGGGAGGCAGCATTGTTGAAGGATCGGGCATTTGTACACCTTGTCATATTCCTGGCCGCCGTATTGGTGGCCGGTACTTTAGCCTGCTCTTCCGAATCGGAGCCGGAAGATGAGGAGCCTACACCCACACCCCTTCCCGCTCTGACCGGTAGCGACCTGATGCAGCTTACCGATGACACGAAGCCGGCGACGAGTTCCCAAGACTCAGCCGCCTCTCGGAAAGGCAGCTTGGTCATCGGCAATCTCGTCGATACGTCCGGACCTCATGCGAAATTCGGCGAATCGTACAGCAGGGCCGCTGAGCTGGCCGCGCGGCACATTACGGAAGCGGGAGGCACCCCCGTCACAATCGTCCATCGCGACACGGGGACCGATGCCGCAAAGGGTATCGCAGCGGCCCGCGAGCTTATCGATACAGAAAGCGTCGCGGCCATCGTAGGCGCGCGCGCCGGCGATGTAACCATCGCCGTTGCCGAGTCGGTGACCGTTCCGGAGGAAATTCTTCTGATTTCGCCCTCGACTACTTCAATGGCCCTCACCGGGCTGGAGGACAAGGACTTCGTCTTCCGCACCGTTGTTTCAAACACGGGACAGGGAACCGTGCTTGCGACGGTAGCCACAGGAGAGGACCATGAGACGGCGGGGATCCTGCACATCAATGACGCATACGGGCAGGGCCTCGCGGACCAGTTCACGGAGGTATTCGAAATACTTGGCGGGAAAGTCGTCGGAAGAGCGGGCCACGATGAA
Source organism: Chloroflexota bacterium (assembly GCA_028875495.1). Taxonomy (GTDB): domain Bacteria; phylum Chloroflexota; class Dehalococcoidia; order Lucifugimonadales; family VXLM01; genus VXLM01. Next base: position 2,438 of record JAPPDQ010000281.1, on the reverse strand, counting down.
GGCCAAGAGTCATACAGCTCCGAGTTGGCACAGGCCATCGCCGAAGATCCCGACGTGTTCGTCGCTATCAGCTACCCCGAGCAGGCTGAAGTGTACCTCAGTGAACTGGTCGAAATAGGATATACCGGTAAACTCCTGCTGGCAGACGCCGCAAAGTCCTCGGAAATGGTCGAGGCCGTCGGGGGAGACGCCCTTGAGGGAACACTCGGAACCAACTTCGCTCCTCGGGAGAATAGGTCGCTGAAGGCGTTCAACACGGCCTACTGGAATGCATTTAGCGAAGTGCCTTCAGCTCCCTTCCTGGCCCAGACCTACGACACCGTCGTTCTGATTGCCCTTGCCGCCGCGAAAGCCGGCACCATTGACGACTCCAAGGCAATCCGTAATGCCCTGCGGGAGGTGGCTACGGGCCCCGGCACGGAAGTCACCGGAGAGCCCGAGGGCATCAAGGAGGCCCTGAAGCTCATATCCGATGGAAAGGACATCGACTACGAAGGCGTGACCGGCTCGATGGAGTTCAATGAGAACGGCGACGTGAACGGCACGATAGAGATTTGGAAGATCGAAGGCGGCGAAATCGTTTCGACCGGGCGCTTCGAGTTTCCCTACGTGCCCGCCAAGTCCAAGGGCGGAGGCGCGATCGCCTGGTAGGCAACCAAGAGACGGAGGGATGCTGAGACCAGACCCGTCAGCCCTCTGCCCTCGCTCTGATGCAGTCGAAGAACTGGCCGACGAGCGACTTCGACGCGCTGCCCATGAGCCGCTGCCCTACGCGGGCGATGATTCCCGTAACCCGCGCATCCGCCACGAGGCTGACCTCGCTGCCCTGCTCGGTTTCCTGCAGCGTCATCGTGCCTCTGCCCGTGATCGTCGTGCCTGAACCTTTGCCCTCCACCAGCATGGTGTAGGTCTCCGGTTCCACCTTGTCGATCACCGCGACCGTGGCGCGATAGGTGCCCGATACCGCACCGACTCCCACCTTCAGGGATACCGCGTACCGGTCCTCCGAGGTAGGACGAAACTCCTGGCAGCCGGGTATGCACGACGCCAGCACGTCGGGGTCAAGCAGCGTATCCCACAGCTTCTGGCGGCTGATGTTGAACGAGTACTTTCCTTCGATCTTCATGCTGAATGCGCCCCTTACTACCGGAGTGCCTCTAATCTATCACGTCTCGCGTCACGTTACCCGCAAACACCTTAAGAGGGTGTCTAGAAAGTACCCCGTTCACCCCCGTATCGGGTATGGGGCAGGCTCTGAGCATGTCGAAGGGTGGTCACGCCGTTCATAGTTCGACAAGTTCACTACGAACGGTTTTTACTGATTTATTAGACGCCCTCCAAGGTTCAACATACCAGTCCCTCAATTCGATGATTCCCTCCCTCTGAGTGTTATGATTTGCGTCGCAAACTTCTCTCATGTAGAATACTTTGCGTTGCAATATATTGGGCAAGGGGCCGCTCATGGCGCGGTATGGATAGGAAGGAGCAACATCCTGTGAACGACGACATAGTCCTTGACGAGACTATTCACCAGTCCACCCGGCTGCGAATCATGACCATGCTGGTCTCGGTGCCGGAAGAACACCGGGTCGCCTACGCGTTCATCCAGGAGACGCTCGGCCTGACCGGCGGAAACCTGACCACGCATCTACGAAGACTCGAAAAGGCCGATTATCTGATCGTCACGAAAGAGCCGGGAGAGACGAGGCCGCGCACGTGGGTGCAGGTGACGAATTCGGGACGGCGGGCGTTCGTGGAGTACTTGAACAACCTCGAAAGGGCGCTGACCTGGAAGATGCCGACGTAGACTCGTCGGAACACCTGAATGGGTGTCTACCACCCTGAGCCTGTCGTAAGGGTCGGGGCGCTTTTCATGGTTCGACAAGCTCACCACGAACTGGGTTTCACGGACTTCGGAGCGTCTGAGTTCCGGCTTCTATCCGCCGTCGGCGCTTGGCGTCGATACCCGATTGGGAGCGAGCTCCGGCAGTCCGGCGCGAAGCCTCCAGAGACGCTCCGTTTCCCCGGTGTCGATCCCGAAGGTGAGTTTCAGAGCGTCGTCGACGGTGATGCCGTATTTGAACAGGTCGATAAGGAAGCCAATTTTCTCCCAGCCGAACTCTTCCTTGAGCACCTCGACGAGGCTGTAGCTCTGGGCGTACCGTACAAGCTTGTCCTGACTGTGGGGATATTGCACGGCCGTCTCTGCCGTGTTGGGGCTGAACGGCACGTCGAAGCTGCGGAGTGGTATGAACTGCTCGATCAGACGGGCTTCGGCGAATGCCCGGCGCATCTCGCTTGTCAGGCCACCCTCGGCGTGCATAGCCAAGCCTTCCTCCAGCCAGTGGGGAAGCCCATTGAAGCAGTTGAAGCCCCTGTCCTGCACGACGAAGTGGGCCAACTCGTGGATGAGCGCAGTCAGCTCGTCTCCCTCGATC
>JAPPDQ010000382.1 GCA_028875495.1 Chloroflexota bacterium | reverse complement strand
TACGTACAATCGCCACACGCCTTCACGTCAACACGCAAGGGAGATGGATAGCCATGAAAGGCCGCATATTCTTCGGGATTCTCGTAGTGATCGTCGGAGCGCTCTTACTGCTCATGGCTCTCGACCTCGTCCCCATTGACGGCATCGGGGAGCTCCTCCTCTACATTCCCTCCCTGTTCATCTTGTGGGGCCTGTATCACCTCGTCGTGAACAAGTTCAAGCGCGCAGCGGGACCGATCGTGACGATCGCCGTCGCGACGATCGTTCAGCTCGTGCTGCTCGATATCCTCCGGTGGGCCTATGTCTGGCCTATCGCGATCATCCTCGTCGGCGTTGCAATCATTGCAGGCGGGGCCGGCTACCACAGTCGGCGACGGCGACGTCAGGAAAAACGACAGCGGCGGGAACGTCGGCAAGCACAGGCCGCATCCCGCACGAGTGCCGACGGCGACCTCGACATATCCGTCACGATGAGCGAGGCCAACGAGCGCAACAGCTCCCAGGAATTCAAGGGCGGCGACATCACCTGCGTCATGGGCACCGTCAAGCTCGACCTCACCGAAGCCGAGATTGCCGAACCGCCCGCGCAAATCCACGTTGACATCGTCATGGCAGGCCTCGAGATACTCGTGCCCGAACACTGGATCGTCCGAAACGACATCTCCAGAACCATGGGAGAGGTCGAAGACCACACTGCCAGCCGAAAGAGCGCCGATACGGACGATGGAGCCACACTCATCCTCAGAGGCTCGGTCGTCATGGGCCATGCGACCATCCAGTCCGCATCACCCGCCGTAGCCGATTGAACCGCCGCACCCATACCACAATCTAGCGCACGGTGTCAGTGATTCATCCATCAAATCAGCGCGTGAGAATCCCCTCTCCCGTCGTGGGAGAGGGCTAGGGTGAGGGTGACTCCCCGGAACACACCCATCTGCTTTATGCAGCGAACTTCAGATACAGGACACTAGATTAAGGAACCCCCATGCTCACCATCATCGACCAGGGAATGATCTCCCACAGGCCCGGCATCGGGGCCTATATGCCCGTCATAACCCCCTTGCCCGACGGCACCTTCATCGCATCCCAGCACGCGGGTGAGGAACTCGGCTCCCCCGATAACTACATCGAGGTCCTGCGCTCACAGGACGGCAGGGAATGGGACAACCGTGGCAGCATCCACACCCCCGACCATGATCTCGACAACTGGTCCTACCGCGCTCCCAAGATATCGACCGTCCCCGGCGGCGGCATGATAATGACCTCCTCCCGCTTCGAGAAGAAGGACCGCCTCTTCGACCCCAACACCGAGGACTTGGCACGGTGCGAGATCGGCCTGCACCGCTCCGACGACGGCGGTGACACGTGGTCGGCCCCTCAGATAGTCCCTGTTCCCCTCGACCCCGAACGCTACACGTGGAACGGCGCAGGCAACCTCCAACAGCTTGCCCCCGACCGCTGGATGTACCCCTTCGAGACGTGGAAGCCCGAAGGCTACGTCGGTATCCCCGACCAGAAGGCCGCCGCCCTATTCTCGTCCGACCAGGGACAGTCGTGGGGAGAGTACACCGTCGTCGCCGACGATACCTCCGGTAAGACCCTCTGGTGGGACCAGATGTGCTCCGTCATGCCCGACGGCCGCATCTACACCCTCATCTGGACCCACGTCTACGGCACCTCCAACGACCTGAACAATCACTGGACCGTCTCCGACGATCAGGGCCGCACGTGGTCTGACCCTCGCCCCACCAACCTGCGAGGACAGGTCTGCACCCCCATACCCCTGCCTGACGGCCGAGTCGCCGCCATCTACAACTTCCGCCACGAGCCGCAGGGCATCCACGTCGCCCTCACCGAGGACCTTGAGACCTTCGACGTCGAAAACGAGGTCGTCGTCTTCGATGCCGGTGCCGAGGCCACCCTCGGCGACCCCGAGTCCGAAAACTTCCTCGCCGAGCACATGCAGATCGCCTTCGGCAAGCCCGGCGGCGTCCTCCTCGACGACGGCACGATCATGACCTACTTCTGGTGTACCGTCGCCGGGATAACCCACACCCGCTGGGTCCACCTCCGCGTCGACTGAAAATCCGGAGCTTACGAGTGACCGTCTCTCAACATTATTGTACCGCCATGATCATCACCGCCCTCGCGACCCTCGCCATCGCGTGCTCCGAGCCCCGGCCTACCCCCACACCCACACCTACGTCCGCCTCGTGGGGGCCTTATGGAACGCTGAGAGTCCTCACTGAAATCCCAGTCAGGGGACATGCCGATCTCACCGTTCACGAAATACGCGACCCTGCGCCACCAAGTCCATTACTCCCCCCGCTGCGACCCTGGAAAAGGTACATTGGGGTCGATGTAACACTGGAGATAGTGCAGGATGCTAAACTGGATGATCGGTTCAACAATCCGCGCTTATTCCCCTTCTTTCGGGTCGAAAGTAGTAACTCCGGCAAGATTTTCGATCCGATCGAGATACATGAGCCGGGCTTTTTTGTCTTCCGGCGAATGCAGCTGGGTGAAAAGGAGCGAGGATGGGTGATATTCGAGGTTGACTCGGGTGCTAAAGCATTCTCCTTCTACTACTGGGCGGCCGATGACGTCTTAGAAGAATTGTTCAAATGGGAGCGCTAGCCAATCGACTACTGAGGCAACCCCATGACCATCTCCCCTGAATACACCGCCGTCCCCTTCGCCTCAGGCGTCGTCGGCAGCCTCCCGCGCCCCCTCATGGTGCAGGACATGCTCCCCGACGTACCCGGCCCTGAGTCCGCGAAGGCCGCCACGTCCCCTCGCATGGACGCCGCCGTACGCTACGCCATCGCCATCCAGGAGCAGGCCGGACTCGACCTCGTCAGCGACGGAGAGTGGCGCAGGCACGCCTACACCCACATCGTCGCCGACATCGCCACAGGGTTCTCCGCCGACCTCCGCGAGGAACCCCGGCGCTGGGGCATCTCCGTCACCGAGCCCATGGAGGTCGTAAACCCCGGCCTCATCGCACAGGAGGCCCGGTTCCTCGTCGACGCAACCGACCGCCTCACCAAAGTCTGCGTCCCTTCCCCCTACCTGCTCGGCGTCCGCCTGTGGGAGGAGGATGTCTCCACGAGGGCCTACCCGACCCGCGACCAGTTCATCGACGCGCTCGTCCCCATCCTCCACGACGAGCTTCTCGCCCTCCGGGACACCGGCGTCACCGTCGTCCAGATCGACGAGCCCCACCTCTGCGTCCTCGTCGACCCCGAGTACCGTGACTCCTTCGACGATCCCCGCTACGAAATGGACCTCGCCGCCGACAAGATCAACCAGATCCTCGACGGCATCGACGGCGTCCAGACCGCCCTCCACCTCTGCCGACGTAACTGGGGCAGACAGGGCTGGGGAGCCGAGGGCGGATACGAGCCCATCATCGAGACCATGAAGAAGATCAACGTCGACCAGTACGTCATGGAGTTCAGCATCCCCGTAGCTGGAGACGTCGCCATCCTCCGCGAGCTCCCCGAAGACAGGCTCATCGGCCTCGGCGCAGTCGAGTGCCGCTTCGAAAAGATCGACACCACCGACGAAATCGTCTCCCGCGTCGAAGAGGCCATCAAGCACGTCGACCCAGCCCGCCTCAGCCTCAACCCCGACTGCGGCTTCGCCCCCGGCCTCATCATCGACATGCCCCTCGAAGAACCCTACCTCAAACTCAAAAACGAGGCCGAAGCCGCCCGCATCCTCCGCGAACGCTACGGCTGATCTCCCTTAACGCCCCCGCGCGGGGGCCGAACGGGGTGTCAGCAACTGCCGTGCAGTCAAGCATAATCTCTCCCCTACCGGAGGCTGACAGGGGTAGGCAAAATGGGAACTGTAGCCATAACTCTGTCCCCTTGCCTGTCATTCCGACCATGCACTGTCATTCCGAGCGGAGCGAGGAATCTAAAATCCATAACCGCAAGACCGGGTAGCCGGTGCCGCGGTTCTACGATGACCAAGAGTAAAAACGGTGGAAGAATTCTCTATGTCAGCTTTACGTTAAGACAGACACCTTAGATTCTTCGACTCCGCTGCACTCCTCTCGGAATGACAGTGCTCAGGCTGCTTTCTCGTCAATGGAGAATGGGGTGAGAAGCAAATATCTACCCCCTCTCCCGTCGTGGGAGAGAGCCTGCCCCGTACTAGATACGGGGGCTGGGGTGAGGGGTTAAATTCCTGTCCAACGCCCGAGGCGCCGTTCATGGCTCGACAAGCCTGTCCTGAGCCTGTCGAAAGGCTCACCACGAACGGCCTCCTGCTACCTACTACGTCTCCGCGACTATCTACGCGCCCGTCAGCCAGTACACGATGACGTTGAGAATGCCCACCGGGATGAACGCAATCAGGATCACCGTGAACGCCCGCCAGGTCGACGTGTAGTCCAGGCTCTGCCGGACCGCAACCAGCATTGCTATGAACGTCCAGACGAATGCCGCCAGGGTGATGAGCCCCCCGACCGCGGGTACGAAACTGAACACGTTCAAAAGCCCCGGCGTCTGGGCGAACCCCGTGCAGCGCGCAAGCTGTCCCCAGTCGGCTTCGGTTGATTCCGTGTTCAGGATTGTCGTCCCTACAATCCAGGTAATCAGCGCCCATATGGCCCAGCTCACCACTCCGCGGATTACTCCGAGGATCAGCGCATTGACCAGCTCGAAGTCATCTCCGCCACCCAGCATCTCGCCGACCACACTCGCGATCGTGACGACAACCACAATGATTAGCGCCTGTATGATGGCCTTGCCGTCCGCCTCCACCTCCTCGTAAGTGGCGGCGTCCAACCGGGCCGCGCCCAGCATTCTTCCTAACATTTGGTCACCTCGATGCAGGCCGCTCACGGGCCCGAGAAGTCGTGGTGAAGCATCGCCCCCCCACGCGTGCGACATGGTATCACAACGAAACTCGACCAAGAACCGAGGCCATCACCCCTCCCAACAGGTACCCACCTCACCATCGACATGCCCCTCCAAGAACCCTGCCTCAAACTCAAAAACAAAGCCGAAGCCTCCCGCATCCTCCGCGAAAAGTACAGGTAATCGCCGCCTCCATCCCTCGCCGCCCTTCATGGCCCGCACCCCGACACCCCTCTCGAGTCCACCGAAGACCTAACCCGTCGATGCGGATACCTCCGCAGAGCCGTCATCTACCGTCGCTGGCGTCAATCGAGTAGATGCCTACAAGCACTTTCGCACCCGCTACGAAGACCATGTAGGCGAACACCCATATCGCGTGCCACAGGTATCCCAAGTTCAACCGGTCCAGCGCCTCTTCACGAGTAAAGCCCAACTCCGCGAAGTTGATCTCCCAGGAAGTCAGAAGATTGTGGTCCGGCAAGACCCTCGGCAAGTCCGGCGACAGGTAGATGCCCATAACGGCAACTATTCCAAGAGTAACGGTGATCATCCCCAGTACCGACGTTGCCGACAGCAGGTATAACCGGTCGCGCTCACTGGGATTGAAGGAGGGATCACGCAGTACCAGGAACGCCGTAAAGAAAGCCCCCAACACCGGCAGCAGGATTGCCAGCTGAATCGTGACCGAGATATTCGTGACTATGGCGACTACAGTATGGACGAGAACAACCGGCGGCAGCGTCACCGAGACCGCCCGCTGGAAGGTGCTTCTCCCTCCATTTTTGCCGGAGTACTGCCGTAACCACTGCAGTTGAAACACCAGCCCTGCGGCGGATGCAATCAACAGGTTGAAGAGAAGGGCCAGCAGGTACGGCAATTGGGTGCCGGCGGAATTCCCGATCGTATAGAAGCCGTAGTGGTCCATGCCTATCGGGGCGAACTGCAGCAAGGGCGTGCTCAATAGAAAGAAAACCGAGACCCAGAAAAACTCCCTGAGGCCGGCGCCGCGATCCGGCAGAAAGATCCCCTGCGCAAGCACGACCGCCGTCACGACTACCACGTACGCTGTGGGCATCCATGGGTTGTTCCAGCCATAGACGAAAAGCGCATACCCACCTGCTATGAACATGCCCAGCGGCAGCACCCTGAGTAGCACAAAGCGCATTGCGCTCCAGAGAAATGAGCGGGGAGTTCCCGGATTGTCCTCATCGTCAAGGATGGACAGGCGTCCCCACGACCCCCTGCGGCCCACAGACTCACCGCGATCATTTGAGGTGACGAGACGCCAGGCCGACTGAAAGTCGCGGGCGAGTCCGGCCAGCAATATCAGGCCTGCTACCTCTGCCCGCGACAGGTTGAGGGCCTTGCCGAAAACCCTCAGCCGCTGGAGAGTGGGCCTCGTGCCGCCCGATTCCCATCGCGAGACGGTGGCGTGGCTGTATCGCTCCGCGTAGTCGCTGTCCACAGACCCCATGCGTTCCAGCAGTGCTTCCTGCGTCAGCCCCCGCTGGCCGTCTCCCGCAGAAAAGGACTCGCGGTATGACCGCATCACGAAACCCACTTGGGCCGCTCTGGAATGCTGCACGTCGCGCTCGACCATTAATTCCAATTATGTCGCCGCCATGCTTACAGTGTCAAAATTGCCTGCTCCGGCAGAAATGAGCTTGAACCTGTCACCACCTTTACCAGACCTACCGGGCCGCCCCGTGACTCTGTACATATTGAAACGCACGCGCACATTTCACGTTTGCAGCGTCAAAAATTCGCCTGCGTACAGACTTATTTGAGGAACGCAAGTAATAGTAGTCACTAGCCGTCATCCAGAAACAGTGAATGGCAAGGAGTTCATCATCGGATCAACGTCATCGGATCAACGTCATCTCAAGCGCTCAACCCATAGCCCAATTCACACACAAAGGAGGATTGGCCAATGCACTACGTGGAACTACTCGCTTTTTACATGAGACTGCCCGCTTTCAATTACCGCATTATCGCTCTGTCGGTGGTCGCAGCGATTGCCATGTTGATCACGCTGCTGGCCCTGGCGCCGTCGTTGGCACAGGGCGCAACGACAGACGTCGCGGAAAGTATGGCGATGTCGCCCTCCACCACTCCGGGACAATCGAAAATGTCCTGGGATTTTCCCCCTGCCTCCCGGCAATCCAGTAGCTGGCAGGTCAGCCCCGGCGGCCCGGCAACCATGAGCGAATGCAAGGAAGAGCTGGCCGCTGGACGCGCTGTGCGATGTGCAAGAAACTCCTTCGCGGTCACGACCGTTCTTGCCGACGGCGGATACCACATCAACTGGAGTGAGTGGGCCGGTCGGCAGGACAACGTAGATCGTTACACCGTTCAGCGACTCCGGTTCATGTACCGCCACAACTTCGAGCGCGAGGACGACGGCACCGCCGTCCAAGATAGCGACTACACCACGCCCGACGTGAACAGCTGCTGGCCCTATGGGGTGGAGAGAGACGGCAATAACGAGGTGACCAGGTGGGCTTGGTTCTGCTCCGGCATCTCCAATGTCCGTGTAGACCCTGATGGCGTGCCGACCTCGGTGGAGCAGCTGGAGAACTATGCAGATAACTTCACGTCTACCTCCTGGAGCGGCTCACTGCTTGCGCCGGGTCGCAAGCACGATGTTCCCGTGCAGGCCCTGAGGATCCCCGGCGACAGGGACGCTCCACACGCAGACAACCCACAGAGCGCGACCGACCGGCTCACACAGCAGCAGGTGGACGACGGTACCCACAGTCTACTCGCCTCCGAACTCGAGATGCACCTCTATGTGATCACCGTGCACTTCGATAACGGGTCCAGGCGGTCCCGCTACAACCTCGTGGACGGCTCGCCCTTCGACGACAGGTAACGAAAAAAGCCGACCTGCCTTGCCGTGGTTTCGAACTGTGCGAAACCACGGCAAGAACCTGCGAAGGACACGAGGAATGAGGAGAAACCAGTGGAAAGACTAACGGCCTATTCGGTAAAGCTGAAGAAGAAGGTCTTCATCAAGGACCCGAAATTGATCACGTTGAAGAACGGGAGAAGGGCCGTTCGAGGCGTGGCTGAAGAAGACCCATCCGTCGTGGTCGTAAGGATCATTAGCGACAAGCAGGCGGAAGCTCTTGAAAAGGCGCAGGACTGATCTACGTCAACCCGTCTTCCCATCCTTCCTCATCCAGCCACGGGACAGGCCCTTGCTCCGTGGCTGGCGCCTTCCAGGGCTAACAACCAAACTCGACCAAGAACCGAGTCCGTCACCCACCCCAACGGGTACCCACCTCGCCATCGACATGCCCCTCGAAGAACCCTGCCTCAAACTCAAAAACAAAGCCGAAGCCGCCCGCATCCTGCGGGAGAAGTATGGGTTGCCGCTGGTAGGCGTTGCCTGTATCGCTCAGGTGCCGTCGGCCTTCACGTTTCTTGTCGAATCATTACAGCGGTACACAGTTTCCGGTGCGGGATGATCGAAATGACCCAGTTGGACATAGGAGGCCCTCGGTATCCGTCGGCAGCCTGATGTTTATGCCTTCTATGTCGGTGCCGCTAACAACCACTTGGAACGCCTGGTTCGGATCGGTTGTTATACTGCCCTTGCCGTCGTACCACCCCACGAAGACATATTCGGAACCGACCAGCACGAGAACGTCCAAGATGAATGACCCGGATGGCACAACGATTGTGAAAGCGCCATTAGGTTCCGTATTGGCCTGGAAGTAAACTCCCCCGACTCTAGTCCGCAGCGCAGCTGTCCCTGGAGGATTCCCGTCTGGGTCGGTCACCCTCCCACGCATGCTGTGGGCATCGCTATCCGGAACGGCTTCGAAGGTCGCTTCAGCTATCTTCTGTTCTTCCCAATATGCCTGCACCCAGTAGCGGCCTGTGGCAGAGTGGGGTGGTATGAAGAAACTATGAGTCTGCCGCGTTGCGTTGGAAGGCAATGGCAGTTCCTGCTGAATGCGTCGGTATTCAAATCCGTCCTCGAAGTAGAGCGCTATCTCAATTGGCAGGGATCGGAGACCGTTTGAGTTCCCATAGGAGTAGTCAAGGTTCAGGAATAACGCTAGCTCCCGATTGGATCCTACTGCAACGGCAGAAACGGGAGATCCACCCTCGGAGAAACTCAGGTATGCCGATTCGATTCGTCCATTGATGGCGGCTATTTCCGCCTTGGAAGGGGTGTCGTCAATCGACGACAAATCGTATGGTTGGGTGCCGTCGTACCAGCGGGCTATCACCTTCTCGACGGCGGCTGCCGTTTCATCAGAGGCATAGGCGGTAAACGCCTCCTTCACGTCGCAGATATTCGCCCAGCCATTGGCATTCCTGCACTCATCAGCGATCTCATACACGGTGTGCAGGTACAGGCGCCGGAAAGCCAGGCGGAAGGCCGTGTCATCCATGTTTCGGTACAGGTCGTGAAAAAGACGCTCGCCCAACGAGTAGTGGCAGAGACGGGATTCCCGGGGAGCGGATGGGTCACGCTCCAACTCTTCGAGCTCGGCGATGCTTCCAACTACGGCGCAGGGCGACCAGTCCAAGGGACCCTGCGGCTCACCCTTGGCAATGGCCTCCAGGAAGGTGGCTGCTCCTTCCTTTATCCAAGTTGGTGTAACTCCCGTCCAGTAGTGGTGGCTCGTTTCATGGGCGAGTAGAGCGAGCAGCAATTCCCCACTCAAGGTCTGTTCGTCGATCAGAAGTGTTATTACATTTCCGAGGTTATGGCCGGCACTCCCACCTGAAGGGGTCTCTTCGAAAAGGTAGATCATCTGTCGTTTCGGGAAGGGGCGTCCCATGAACTCCCCAACGCTGCGCACGGCACGTTCCAACAGGTCCATGGTGTGATCAGCCCCTGGACGGGTGCGGACTATGGCGATTTCCGTCTCACCCGCCTGTGGCAGAGTGATGGTCCGCTCCTCCAGAGTGACCTGCTCGGGGTCCAAGAGCTTGTCCAGCAAGTCAGCTCCGAGAAAGGGGTGCATCGAGCCGACAATCTTGGCTTCCTGCTCGCTGATCCCGTCGCTGATAGTGGGATGGGTCATAACCCTGGTGAGATAGTTCGGCTTGTTAATCGCAAGCACCAAAAGGGCCTCTAAGGCTGGGTAGTTCCTGCCTTCGACAACCCACGGCTCCTCGATTAGCCTTGCCGTGTGCCCCGCACTCGCCAGGTGAATCAGTCCCCGGAAAGCACTGTACTCATCCCCCTTGGCAATGCCGTCCTTTATCCATGGCAAGCCCTCGATCCTCGTCGCCAACTCAGGCAAGGTCTTCCGCAGTTCGTCGAGATCGTTGCGAACCCACCCTTCACGTTGCTGGTCTCCGAACGCCACCCTAGGACCGATGTTCAGCTGAATAGGCGGCAGGGTAGGCCGTGGCATCGGCGTCGGTGTGGGTGTGGGAGTGGGAGTCGGTGACGGTGTGTAGGTCGGAGTCGGTGTGGCAGTGGAAGTCGGCAGCGGCGTGGGCGTGGGAGGCGGCAGCGGCGGGTTGGTGGGGGTAGGGGGCGGGGTGGGGGTGGGAGTCGGGAGCGGGGTGTGGGTGGGGGGG
>JAPPDQ010000559.1:2491-10422 GCA_028875495.1 Chloroflexota bacterium | reverse complement strand
ATGGAAGGCCGGACCACCTTCATCATCGCGCACCGCCTCAGCACGGTTCACAACGCCGACACCATCGTCGTCCTGGAGGAAGGCCGGATAGCGGAGCGGGGCAACCACACCGAGCTCGTCGAGCACGGTGGGCTGTACCGCGAGATCTACGACCTCCAGCTTCGCCCTCAGGAAGAGGTGTTGATGGAGTTCGACGTGCCGGCCGAGGCTGCAGCCGGGAGCAAGCAGTCATGATGAGCGCCGTCGGCGGAAGGCCGTCGTCCACGAACAAGGACGGACTGGACGAGGAGGTCTTCGGAAACGCCGTAGACCCCAAGGTCATCCGCAGGCTGCTCCCCTACGTCTTTCCGCAGACGCGACTGGTGATCGTCGCAGTCATCGCCATGCTGCTCTTCGCGGCGACGCAGGTATCGGTGCCTTGGCTCATAAAGCTCGGCATCGACCGCTACATCGCCAACGGCGACCGGGGCGGGCTCATCATGGTAGCCGCCCTGTTCTTCGGGAGCGCCGTCATCAACTGGGTCTCCCTCTACATTCAGGACATCACTATCACGAAGGCGGGACAGGGCGTCCTGCTGGCGCTGCGGCGCGACATGTTTGCACACATGCAGAAGCAGTCCATGCGCTTCTTCGACAAGACCGAGGTCGGACGGATCATGTCGCGCGTTCAGGGCGACGTGTACCAGCTCCAGGAGTTCCTCGGCACCATCGTCATGACGGTCGGCGACTTCCTGAGCCTCGGCGGAATCGTCGTCGTGATGCTGCTGCTCGACGTGCAGTTGGGTCTGCTCGCGCTTGTGGTCCTTCCGCTGCTCGCCATTGCGATGGCCGTGTGGCAGCCGTTTGCAAGGAGGACATTCGTCGAGGCGCGGGCAACGATCTCCATCGTCAACGCCTCGCTGAACGAGAATATCACCGGCGTGCGCGTCGTCCAGGCCATGAACCGCCAGGATGAGAACCTGCGCCAGTTCGACGTGAAGAACCGGAGCAACCTCAACGCCTTCCTCGGTGCCGGACGGCTCTCGGCAGGCGTGCTGCCGGTGGTCGACTTCCTGCCGGCCGCGGCAATAGGCCTCGTCCTCTACTTCGGGTCAGGCATGGTCTCCGGCGGCGCCATCGAGATCGGCCTGCTTATAGCGTTCATCCTGTACATCCAGCGTTTCTTCGATCCGATCCGCAACCTGACGATGCAGTACACGCAGCTCCAACGCGCCATGGCGTCGGGCACGCGCATCTTCGAGACGCTGGACGTCGAGCCGGACATGGTAGACGCGCCGGACGCCGAAGTTCTCCCGCCCATTCGCGGAGAAGTCGAGCTGCGAAACGTGAGCTTTGCCTACAAGCAGGGCGAGGACGTGATCCAAAACCTGAGCCTGCGCATCGAGCCGGGACAGACCGCCGCAATCGTCGGACCGACCGGCGCGGGCAAGACGACGCTCGTCTCCCTGATCGCGCGGTTCTACGACGTTGAGCATGGACGCGGCGAGGTACTGGTGGACGGCCACGACGTGCGAGACGTGGTGCGCGCGTCCCTGGCCAGCCAGATGAGCATGGTGCTCCAGGAGCCGTTCCTCTTCTCCGGCACCGTGCGGGAGAACATCAAGTACAACCACGTCGACGTGTCCGAAGAGAAGATGATCGAGGCGGCCAAGGCTGTGGGAGCGCACACCTTCATCAGCAAGCTCGAAGACGGCTACGACACGTACCTAGAGGAGCGCGGCGAGAACCTGAGCGTGGGACAGCGCCAGCTCATCAGCTTCGCCCGCGCCATCGTGGCCGATCCGAAGATACTCATCCTCGACGAGGCGACGGCCAATATCGACAGCCACACCGAGGCGCAGATACAGCTTGCCCTGCGGAGCCTCCTTAAGGACAGGACTGCCATCGTCATCGCGCACCGGCTCTCGACGATTCGCGGGGCCGACAAGATCGTCGTGCTCAGTCAAGGAGAGCTGGTCGAAGAGGGCACGCACGACGAGCTCCTCGACCGCGACGGCCTCTACTCCCACCTGTACCACATGAACTACGCCGTCCTCGAAGAGATCGGCGTCGCGTAGGTTCCTACGAAACCCATACAACCTCATCCCAATTATGTGTGGTAAGGCCATATATATTGGGTGCTGGATTCCCGCCTTCGCGGGAATGACGGGCGGGGATGCTTACGGCGTAGTCACAACGGATTGGTATCACTTCGTTCGTCCTGAGCCTGTCGAAGGGCGTATCATGGTTCGACAAGCTCACCACGAACGGTTTTAGCGGACTTCGCAACCACCCTCAAAGGACCACACCATGACCGAGTACTACCGCGCATCGCGCCACCTCAACCTCGACGGCGCGTACAACACCAGGGACATCGGCGGCTATGAGACCCTCGACGGGCGAGTGACCCGTCCTCGGACGCTATTCCGTTCCGACAGCCTGCACAACCTCACGCCGGACTCCCAGCGCGCGCTGGTGTCGGAGGGGCTTCGCACGGTGGTCGACCTGCGGGTGACAGATGCCGTCACGGATCATCCGAACGTCTTCGTCGAGTCGTCGGATGTGGACTACCACTGGGTCAACGTCATGGGGGATGAACCGCTGGTGGAGGTCTCGGACATCAACGTATCGTCGTTGGGCCCCGACCGGCCGCCCGACATTTACGCCGCCATCCTCGACGTGCGGCGGGAGTGGATGGGCAAGGTCGTCAAGCTTCTCGCGGCGCCCGGAACCCTCCCCGCGCTCTACCACTGCAACTCCGGCCGTGACCGCGCCGGACTGGTGACGATGCTGCTCCTGAGCATAGCCGGCGTTCCTGCGGAGACCATCGTCGAGGACTACAGCTCATCGGCGACATACCTCTGGCGGCGCATCCCCGACCGCGCTGCCGGTAAGCGCTT
The DNA here is from genome assembly GCA_028875495.1 of Chloroflexota bacterium. GTDB lineage: Bacteria > Chloroflexota > Dehalococcoidia > Lucifugimonadales > VXLM01 > VXLM01. The sequence continues at coordinate 7,543 of JAPPDQ010000559.1, read as the reverse complement.
GCGCCTCGACCCCGCAGACCTCGACGCCTCTGAGGAGCACCGGCAGGCCTTCGAGACCGAGCGGAACATCGCCCCGCCGCACGCCATGCAAGCCAGCATCGAGCACCTCCAGCGCGAGTACGGCGGCGTCCGTCCATACCTCACCGGCGCGGGCGTCACCGAGGACGAGCTTGAGCGGCTAAGGGCTGCCATGGTGGAGTGAGTCGGTCCCCGACAACAAAGAGGCCGCCCCTGTTGAGAGGGCGGCCTCCTGGGTTCCACGTGGTGTGCGCGGAGGGCGCCGGTGAGGCCCCCGCCGGACACACCTCAATGGCTACTGCTCTACCCACCTGTACTCGACGTTACCGCAGTTGCTCGTGCGCTTCTGCTCCGACTCGGGGATAAAGGTATCGGGGTTCTCGCGATACTCTCCGGTGAATGTCCAATCTCCCCACGTCTCCGGCTGAGCGTCATCGACCCAGCGGGTCTGGGTTTCGCCCTGATCCGAGGTGCGTTGCTGCTCCTTTTCCTGGACGCACGGCGTGGCGCCGCGAGTCTTGCCAGTATCGGACCACACGCTCCAGACCGGCGATTGGTCGACCGGCTCGTAGTAGACCCAGCGGGTCTCCTTGTTTCCGCACTGGTCGGTGCGCTCCTGCTTTCGCTGCCTTATGAGCTCATCGTCCGGCGAGATGCGGTACTCGTTCAGGTTCTTCCACTCTCCCCAGACAAGCGCTTCGGCGGCGGCAATCCACTGGGTCTCCGTCCTGCCGCATTTGTACGTTCGCGTCTGCTCCTTTTCCCGGTCGGGGCCGCAACCGCGATGGTTGCCGGTATCCGACCACGGGCCGGGTGGATCGGCCTCCGGAGCGGGGACCCATTGAACATCGACATCGCCGAAGTTGCTGATCCTCTCCTCCTTGGCCTCGCGGTCCGGGCCGCAGCCCTGGTAATCGCCCGTGCGCTCCCATGGGCCCCACTCGGTCATGACGGGTACCCATCGGTACTCGGTGTTGTTGCAGTTGGACGTGCGCTTCTGCTTTTTGGAGCGCGCGTCCAGGATTCCGCTAACCTCTCCGGTGTCCTCCCACTCGCCCCAGACCTCGTCAACGGGGCTATCGACCCACTGGCTGTCGCTCCTGCCGCACTTTGAAGTCCGCGTCTGCTTTCTCCGACGGTCGGGGCCGCAACCCTGATATTTGTTCGTGTTAGTCCACGAACCCCAGGGATCGGATTCCGGCGCCGCCACCCACTGGCTGTCGCTCCTGCCGCACTTTGAGGTGCGCTCCTGCTCTTTCCGTCGGTTCGGGCCACAACCGCTGTAGTCTCCGGTATCCGTCCAGGGGCCCCACGGATCATCCTCCGGGTCAGACACCCATCGCGTCTCCGAATCCCCGCAATGCGAGATGCGGGACTGCTCTGCCTCTCGGCCCGAACCGCAGCCACGATCCTCGCCGGTGTCCATCCACTCGCTCCAGGTCTTCGGCTCGGGGTCTGCCACGAACCGCGTCTCGGTGTTCTGGTAGTTGGAGGTTCTGGACTCCTCTGCCTGTCGATCCGGGCCGCAACCTTCATAGTTCCCGGTACGCGACCATTCTCCCCATGTTTCCGGCGCGGTCCTGATCGTCACCGTGTCGCTATCGGTGGCGTCGTGAATGTCGGTGACGGTGACACGGAAAGTCATGGTGGTTTCGACGCTCGGCGCAGTGAAGGTGGGTTCTGCGACAGTGGTGCTGCTCAGAGACACCGTCGGACCAGCCTGTTGTTCCCACTCGAATTCCAAGTCATGTCCGTCCGGGTCACTGCTGGCCGATGCGTTCAGGCTCACTGTGGACCCGGGTTCCACGGTCTGGTCGGGGCCTGCATTGGCGACCGGGGGGCGATGCACGTGAATCACCACGGTATCGGAGTCGGTCTCACCATAAGGGTCTGTGACTGTCAGCTTGAACTTAAGTAGCCTCGGTTCCGTCGGGGCTATGAACTGCGGCAGCTCCGCGGTGTTGTCGCTGAGGGTGATGCCCTTCTCGGATATCGCCGCGTGTTCCGAGCCGAACAGCTGCTCCCAGTAGTAGGTAAGCCGGTCGGCATTGGGATCGCGGCTCCGAGAACCGTCTAAAGTGACGAGCTTTCCGACCTGCACTCCCTGATCCGGACCGGCATCGGCGACGGGCGGACGATTGCCGAACTTGATCCCCAGCTCCTGCTCGGCAAGCGAGGCGCGGAAAGCGTAGCCGATGTTGGGATAGACGGGATTGAAAGCGAACAAGATGCCGACCATTCGATACTTGCCCTCTCCGAGCTTGTACAAGACAGGAGACCCTGAGTCGCCCTCCGCCATGGAACTGTTGAGCATAATCTGCATCACACCGTCAAAGGTCGCGCCACCTGTGTCGATCCTTTGATTGAGAGCGTTGATCGTTCCCGTCCTCTCTCCACTCACTTGCCCCACAGCAACGACGGGTAAGTGTTTCTTGGGGGCAACCGTTTTGGAGACGATTATTCGGTCACTGTGGAAAGAATCGTGGAGTTTGGTTTCCGCTTTCACGCCGATGTCCATCTCACACATAGCAACATCAACGGTGTTCGGCTTTGTGAAAGAGATCGGAACGTAGTCGGCAAGCTCACCGACCTTCTTGTCCCAAGCGCTACCGCCCTGGAACATCATCTCGTCACGGCCGGGGTTCCGAAAGTCGCCGCTATCCGTTTCGCCTGCCATGACATGCAGGCACGTCACCAACATCGGCTTGGAATCCCTGATGGGGGTTGTCAGACCCGTGAGGGTTCCGCCCTCGATATGCCTAACGTTGTGTGGTTTCCCGTACTTGCTGTCGATCTTTATGCCGGCCATCAAGGGCCGATGATAGTCTCTCAATCCAGCCATTCCTCTAACCTCCCAGTAGTTCTATTCTGCCGTGTACTTGGAATCTAACCGGCACGCCATCAAGACATTCGGGTATCCGCTTGTCTTCTGGCACTGCACTAAAGTCGACGGACTCAGTGAGGTAGATGGTGATCCCGTATCCGTCAAGTGGTTTTCCCGACGGAAATTCTTGGAAGTCCCCAACACCCACTCCAACGTAATTCGGAAACGCCCTGATCCGTTCCCAGTACTTATCTCTAACTTCCAACATATACTCATCGGACGGTCTCTCAGAGGCGGGTTCCTCGGCATCAGTGTCTTCAATCATTGTCGTAGTCTCCTCGTGTATGCATGGATTCTTCCATGGATTTGAATCTCCGCACGCCACCACCATCCCCAGGACGGCTGCGATGCAGATGATGATCGCCGGAAGCCTGAGCGACGCTTCCCTTGTATGCATGATTGCTGCTCCTTTCAGTTGGTTCTGTTCCATAACGGCGTCAGCCTTCAAAAATGAGAATAGTACAATAGTTCTGTCGGTGTCAACACCGGGAGAAAAGTCGGAGCCTTCGCACTTCTCACGCGCCGGCGACAGTCCTCGAAAGAGGCGGGCCTAAGTGCGGGATGGGGCCCACACCATCAGCTCCTGCACCGACACTCCCTGAAGGGCCCGGCTTACCTGTACAGCTGCGTTGCCGTCGTGACGTTGCCGATGTGCCAGAGCACCGACGGCGGCAGAAGCAGCAGGAACGCGATTGCAATGGCCGAGAGCAGCACCGCGACGAAGGGCGAGCCGTACCGGGCGGCTGGCGCGTTGGCGGAGACGGCGAGACGGTCGATGATCCATCCGCCTGCGGCGAAGAGCAGCCCTGCCCAGATCGCCGTGTACATGAAGCGCCCGCCCTCCGATACCATGCGGAAAGGGACGCCGAAGATTGTGTCGAGGGAGAATCCCACGAAGTCTATGAACGGTATCGCTCCGTCGACGTATGCCAGGACTACGTTCGCCTGTGGCAGCATGATGCCTCCGACGAGCAGAGAGAAGCTGACCCAGTAGACCCCGCCGAGAGCTGCCCAAGGCAGAATGCCCAGAGCGTGTCGCGGTGTCGACGACGCGAATGCGCGGGTTGACCGGTTGATCAGGTATCCCGTGAGTCCGGCGACCACGAACCCTGTCAGGCCTCCGACTATTATGAAATAGAAGACGTCTTCGGAAGGCAGGGCGTCGGCATCGACGGCGAACTTCGAGGTCAGCCCCACGACGTTCGAGACGACGACGAATGCACCCAAGGCCGCGCCGTACAGCCCGAGGCTTGCGGCGAAGCGCCATCGGGGTTTCGTGTCCTCTTGCGGGGAGGCTGTTGCTACTCTGGATGTGTCTGCGGTGGTCGTCACGTGTGTCGTCCAGCGGGGCTGCAGGATACTTCCAGTGTAGCATCTACGGCCCCGACGACGCCCATTACGCCGCCATCTGCGCTCGATATCCGGGGTGTCCGGGCGCACCGTACAGGGCGCAGCCGCTACAGGAGCGGACCTGTCCGCATGGTGCGGCGGTGGCTGCCTCCGGGCGTGGCGCGGAGACCTTGACGGGTGCGGGCTCACTTGGCCGCTCCTTGAAGAGCTCGAGCTTGAGCTGCTTGGCAGGAGTAGCGGCGCTGCCGGGGAACGAGACGAAGGGCGATGCGCGTCTCTTCACGACGCCCATGGCCTGCAGGTCGCGCCAGGTGTCGATCTTGTGACTCTCTCGCTGTTGAAGGATCCGCTCGGCGGAGGTCGGCCCGATGCCCGGCACCCGGAGCAGGTCGGCTTTGCTCCCCTCGTTGATGTCGAGCGGGAACCTGTCGACGTTCGACAGGGCGATGACCGTCTTCGGGTCGTCCTCCAGCGAGAGGAATCCCGCCGGGTCGTACGCATGGCGTATCTCGTCGTCTTCGTAGCGGTAGATGCGCTTGAGCCAGTCGACCTGGTAGAGGCGGTTCGTCCGCCAGATCGGCGTCGGCTCGTGGTCCTCCAGCGGCGTGTAGCGGATCGGCAGGAACGGGTTGTAGTAGACCCGCTTGAAGTTCCACTGGCCGTAAAGCTGCACCATCCGCTGATAGACGTCCCAGTCGGACTCGTCCGCCGCGCCGACGACGAGTTGCGTCACCTGTCCGACCGCGCCGCCGGGGTTCCGCTGTCGTAGGAGGCCGTCCATCCAGTGCATCTGCGAGAGC
>JAPPDQ010000559.1:0-2481 GCA_028875495.1 Chloroflexota bacterium | reverse complement strand
GAGCTTGTCGCGTGCGAGGTCCTTCATCTTGCTGAGCCGCCTCATGCCCTCGACCGTCGGCGTTTCGAGGTTGACGGACAGGCGAGTCCCCAGCCGGTAGGCCTGCTCGACGTATTCGTACTCGGTGCCCGGCATGACCTTGAGGTGAATGTACCCCTTGAAGTCGTACTTGTTGCGGACGAGGTCGACGACCTTGATGAGCTTCTCCGTCGTCTTCGAGCCGGAACCCGCCACGCCGGAGCTCAGGAACAGGCCCGCGACGGTGTGCCTCTTCTCCATCTCGTGAAAGGTGCGCGCAAGCTCGTCGACCTTGAACGAGAACCGCTTGCGGGGCACCCAGTGACTGTTCGGGCAGAAGTGGCAGTCCATCTTGCAGAAGTCGGTGAACATCACGCGGAACAGGTTGATCGTCTTGCCGTTCGGCATCGACGCCTTGTAGACCCCCGGCGCGGGATTCTTCTCGGCCCGCGAGTAGGGGGCGCGCACGGCGGCGTAATCATTCCCTTTTCCTGGACGCGACAGGACATCGTCCGTAGCCATTCCCGCCAGCTTCTCCAACTTCTGGTACCTATCCGGGTCGCTTTGTATCAGCATGACAGCCCTCCTTCGGCAAGAACGTGCGTTCCTATAAGGACGCATGTTCTTACATTGCGTGGCGCTTGTCAAGCCCCAAAATGACCGGAAATCGAAAGGACGCAGTTTAAGGAGCAAGTGCCAAGAGTAGGCTGTCTCCGTCCCGTCCGGCGCGTTTGTGCTAGGGACGGTCTCCTCGGTCCCTCAATGCAATCGCTGCAACCTGAAACGACTACTCGCCCGCCGACTTCAGGTCCTGGCTGATGCGCCGCGCCCACGGCGTTTCCGAGAAGCCGCCGAGCATCCCACTGGGGAGCATGAAGCGACTCGTCGATTGGCCCCAAGACTCCGTCTTCGGCGGCTGAACGATCTGCCATCCGCGCTCACCGATGGCGTCCGTTGCCGAGCTTACCGAGTCCACCTCGAACTCCACGGAGAAGCCGAGAGGGATGCGGTCGGCTGCGTCCACGTCGCCAAAGGTCGCCTCGGCAGCGGCGCTTCGTGACCAGATGCTGAAGTGGAGCGCACCAGCTATCTCGACCGTCGCGTAGTGGCCGCCGGGCTTGTGCTCAACTGTCAGGCCCAGCACGTCGCGATAGAACTCCACGGCGGCATCGACGTCATCCACCACCTCGGCAATCGTCGATATGTGTCTGATCTCGGCGTCCTCGTGCGCTCCGTGCTGTAATCGCGTCTACCGGCTATCCGACACCCATCAGCCGCGCGGTGTTGCCGCCGCAGATCAGGTCGATGTCCGCCTGGTCGAGGAAATCGAGGTTGAGGCGGAGGGAGTCGAGGCTCTGGCGGTACGTCTGGAAGCGCATCACCATGGGGATGTCCGTCCCCCACATGAGCCGGTCTGCCCCCAGTCGCTCGACGACCTTCTCCAGCGCGGGCCTGATCTGCGGCATGGGGTAGTCGTACATCCCGCCGAAGAAGATGGCGAACAGGAGCTGAACGTGGAAGTTGGGATTGTCGATGGGCAGGGCGTCGTACACGTCGTCCGGCACGTCGATGCCGTTCTCGTCCGCGAACGAGCGCCAGCTCAGGCCGTGCGTCAACACCAGCGACACGTCGGGGTACCGCTCCATGAACCGGCTGACGGTCTCGAACTCGCTCAGGTCCATGCCTGCGCCGCTTCCAGTGCGCGCCAATGACGTGTAGCCGGGCGTCACGAAGAGGGGCACGCCCAGCGTGGCGAAGTGGTCCCAAAACGGGATGAGCCCATCGGCGTCCCACTCTGTAGACTGCCCGTAGAGGGCCATGTGGTCAGGCAGCATCTGGAGGCCGTGCAGACCGAGGTCGTTGATGGCATGGTCCAATTCCGCAATCGCCCGGTCGGGCTCCGGTGCGATCTTCCACTCGGGCACGTGGGCGAGCGCCTGTATCCGGTCGGGGTACGAGCGAACCGCGTCCGCGACGAGGTCATTGCCGATGCCCAAGTACGGCGTACGGTGCAGAAGCGCCCCGTCGACCTCGGCGTAGTCCATCTCGGCGATCAGGTCATCGGCCGTGAACTCCATGTCCACCACGGAGGGCGGCATGTACTGCTTGAAGTAGTCCTCGCCGTCGACCGTCCACTCGAACCGCCCGAACTGCGTCGCCCGGAAGTCGGCGTCCTTCAGCGCGCCGAACCCTCGCGGCATGGTCGGATCCAACAGACCGCTGTTGTCCACCTCGGCCCGGTCGCGCGTCCGCCACACCGGCATGAAGTGCGTCGCGATGGCAAGCTGCAGATGCCGCTGGAACTCATCACGGTCATCGAACCCGCCGTCGCCCTTCATGTCGGGGAATATGTACGCGTGCCCATCGTAGATCATGGTGCTGGAGAAGCCTCCCGGAGAGTGGTCGAGGGACAGTATATAGACTTGTGAGCAGCCCTGTCTTACGCAGTGTCCCATGCCGTGA
>JAPPDQ010000309.1 GCA_028875495.1 Chloroflexota bacterium | reverse complement strand
GTGTAGGGTGAGAGCTCGATGTGGGGAACTGTCGGCGCGCTCTCCTGCACGAACCCCTCGGCGTACGGCACTCCCGACGACATGCCCTGATGGCCTACGGATATCTCAACCCGGCGCGCGCCGTATTCCTCGTCGTGGCCCTGTGACTTGTACAGCGCCTCGGCCTTCTTGCGGGCGTCGATCTGGTCCGTCACGTCGACTGCGAAGTCCCAATACTCGCGCGCGAAGTAGATTCCCGGGAAGTACGTTGCCGGCACCGTGTGCGGAGCCATTCGCTGGCCGTATCGAGGAAGCTGCGCCAGCAGCTTGGCCTCCATCACCGCAATGCCCGTCTCTGTATGGTCATTCTTAGTGGCCGACGCCATGCCGTGATGCCCGTCCACGAACGGGCTCTGCGTCAGTATCACGTGCGGACGGGTCTCTAGGATCAGCTCCCTCATCACCTCGATGGAGTCCGGCTGCCTCTCCACCACAAACGGCTTGTCCGTGAAATCGAGGACTCGCACGTCCTTCACTCCGAACAGCGCCCCGACCTGCTCCAACTCAGATGCCTTCTCCGCCGCGTAGCTCTCGGCCGACTGGTTGACGATGGCCGGGTCCTGCTCGCTTTCGGGCTTCATGAGCTCGTCCGCCAGACGCTCATTGTGCGTCATCCTCCCCGACGTCATCGACACCCAAATCACCTCGTCACCCAGTCCCGTATGTACCCCGCACGTCCCCGCACAGTGCGTAAAGTCGTGCGGATGCGCCATCACCACCAGAAACCGAAGCTGTTCTCGCGCCATGTCCTGCTCCTTATCCTAAGACGTTCCTGAAATGCCGCCGCCATATTACCCCATCCTCATCTCTCCGTGCTCTCCGCGTCCTCTGCGGTGAATCCCCATGGTCCAGTCCAGCGAAGCTCTACCTTTTCTCACCCCGCATTCCGCTCTCCACCAGCCCTATCAGCAGCACGACCGGCCCCGCCAGGAGCAGCCACATCGCAGTATCCAGTCCCCAGGTCGCGGAAACGATACCAAGCCCCAATGGGACCACCCAGGCGACTATGCCGAAGACGTTGCCGAGCGCCACGATCGTCCCGCTGCGCCCGGGCAGCGAGGAGTACGCCTGTCCCTGGAGGATGGAGTACCACCCCGCGTTCGCGAACCCCAGCAGCCCAGCGATGACGAGCTTAATCTCGAACGATGGCGCGAGGAGGAACGCCGGATAGAGGAGCAGGACGACGACGACGCTGTACCGGAGATACGTCAGGCCCCGCACCCGTTCCAGCAGTGGGATCAGGAGCAAGTCTCCAATGAGACCGACGCCCACCCACACGGCGATGGTCAGTGCCGCCCTCGACTCCGACACCCCCGCAATGTCGACCATGTACAGGGCGAGGAAGCTCTTGAATATGTCGAGCATCAGGTCGGACGCCTGCAAAAGCGTGAGCCACCTGACTACCTCGAAGCGTTTGAGCGCTCTTAAAGCGGTACGGATCCCTTCACGGAACGACGGAGCTTCCCGGTCGGGACCACGCACCACCACGCCGAAGGGAAGTCTGTACGCGGCAATGATTGCCGGAACTGCTAGTACCGCAGTCGCCAGAAACGCCCCACGCCATCCGATCCCTATCGCAATCGCGGCGGTCAGGGCGAGCGGTCCAAGAACGTTGGCGACCGAGCCTGCGAACACCCAACGCGCCATGTTCTGCTCTCGGCGCTTCGGGTCGTAGTCCATCAGCGACGCCTGCGAGAGACTGACGAACGCACCCGACGCGGGAAAGAAGATGATCCACGCGATCAGCAGTACCACGAACCCCTGGCTCACCGACACCAGCCCGACCGCCGCCGCGAACGCCACGCCTCCGCCCACCACCAGCAGCCTCCGGTATCCCACGTCTCCGAGAATCCCGATGACCGGCTCGATGAAGGTGGAGAAAAGGCCCGGCACGCTCAGCAGCAGCCCGATATGAACGTACGAGAGATCGAGGTCACTCCGTACAAGCGGCCAAGCCGCGCTCCCGACGCCGTCTACCAACTCGTCGAGGAACTCGATGGCGAGGAAGATGAGGACCGTCGTCGCCGGCAAGCGGATGTGACGCATGTGACGTTGCAACGGGCGTCTACCGAGGCGGACCCTGCCGTATCCGATCCCTCGTTCCCTCCATTGTCCCATTCCACGACCCGAAGCTGTAAATCGCCCACGTTAGGCCCGCTTCCTCTAGGGCGGCGATGCGGTCGGCCACCTCCGAGGGATCGTCCATCGGGTTCTCCACTCCGGCGACCATGTCGTACGGCCCGTCGCTCGTCCGGTGCGCGTTGACGTACTCGCCGACCTCCCGGAGGATGCCCGGCGTGATGGGTGTGTTGCCGTCGTTGGCGGTCGGGAATGCGCCGTCCCAATGTGCGGCCCTGCGGAATGGAGCCCTGTTCGGCCACTGGCCTCCCACCCACACGGGAATGCGCGGTTGCTGCACCGGCTTCGGAAGAAACGTCACGTCGTCGATGCGATACTCTTCGCCCTCATACGAGAACGGCTTACCGCTCCAGAGACCCGCCAATACGTCGAGGCCCTCGTCCAGCTTCCGTGCCCGCACCTTATTGTCCGTCTCCTCGCCGAACACACCGAACTCGGCGTCGGGCGGACTGCCGAGTCCCGCCCCGAAGATCAGCCTGCCGTTCGAGAGGTGATCCAGCGATACCGTCGCGCGCGCCACCTGCCATGGTCGCCTCCGTGCCAGCGGCGTCACCATCGCCCCGATGCGGACTCGCTCCGTTCGCATGGCGACGGCCGACAATGCCACCCACGGATCGGCGAACGGCTCCTTCATACCGAGCCAGACGTGGTCCCACGTGAAAACCCCGTCCCATCCGGCCTGCTCAGCCTCGTACGCCAGTTCCGCCATGAAGCGCGGGTCCGCGAACTCTTCAAACGGGGGGAAATCGACTCCGTGCTTTACCAATGTCTCCTCCAAATCGCCGTCGGGCCATTATACGTCTAGTTGACACACCATAGGGGCCAAACTACACTAATTTCTACCTCAACCAAAGGTGGCACAGATGGCTACGAAGCAAGAAATCGCCCTGATGGCACACCTCCTCCGGCGCGCAGGTTTCGGCGCGACCCGCGACGAGATCGAGCGACGGGCCGACGACGGTTACGACGCAACCGTCGAGTGGCTCCTCAACCCCGATGAGCGGCCCGAGGTCGATGAATACCTGCTGTACCGGTACCATCCCGACTCGGAGCGCCCGCCGAAGGTAAACCACGCCTCGGTCAACTGGCTGTACCGCATGGTCAACACCGAGCGCCCGCTGGAGGAGAAGATCGGCCTCTTCTGGCACCAGGTATTCGCTACCGGCGACAACAAGGTCGAGAGCGCCTACGAGATCAAGGAACAGATCGCCATGTTCCGCGAACATGGTTTTGGGAACTACCGCGACCTGCTCGTCAGGCTCGCCCAGAACCCCACGATGCTCTACTGGCTCGATAACCAGGAGAACCACAAGCGCGCTCCGAACGAGAACTGGGGCCGCGAGCTCATGGAACTGTTCTCAATGGGCATCGGCAACTACACGGAGAAGGACGTGTTCGAGGCGTCCCGCGCATTCACCGGCTGGGCCTTCGATACGAAGATCCACTGGCTCCTCTGGGGTCCCCACCTGTGGAACTACGAGTTTCACCCCGAGGACCACGACGGCGCCGAGAAGGACTACCTCGGTCATACAGGCAACTTCGACGGATTCGACGTCATCGACATCATCGTCCGGCAGCCCGCGTGCCACGTCTTCATCGCGCGCCATCTCTACAACTTCTTCGTGGCCGACGAGCCTCAGGTCCCCGCGTGGCCTATCGAGCCGCCGCGCAACCCCGAGGCCATCAGGACGATCTGCGAGTCCTTCGTCAAGAACGACTACGAGATCAAGCCCGTCCTGCGGACGATCTTCACGTCCGACTTCTTCAAGGAATCCATGTACAAGCACGTGATGAACCCCGCCGAGGTCGTCGCAGGCACGCTCCGGGTAACTGGTGCCCTGTCCGAGCCACATCCTGACTGGGAAGAGGTCGCCTTGGAGCCGATGTTCATGGGCCAGAGCCTGCACGATCCCCCCAGCGTAGAGGGATGGCATACCGGCCACGAGTGGATCAACAGCGGTGCTCTCGTCCGGCGGGTCAACTTCATGGCCGACAAGTTCAGCGACACGTCCCTCCCGGGAGTTCAGGACATCATCCGCCGGGTCGCCGCGTCGAATGGGACGGCCATGACGGCAGACGACCTGATCGACCACTGCCTCGACTTCATGGGCCCCCTGAGCGTCAAGGACAAGACCCGGCAGGAGCTCATCGAGTACGTCGACGGCGAGGGCGGCTCCGTCTCATGGCAGTCCCCCGAGGACTTCGCCAACGCCTCCCGCGTCACTGGCAGAGTCCTAGCCCTGATCGCAGGCACCCGCGAGTACCAGTTCGGCTAGGCGACAATCCTGTCCAACCTCTCGTAGGGGCGATTCGCGAATCGTCCCTACCCGAATCCCCGCACTTCGTCTGTGAGTCTAGGGAATCCATAGCCCCGGCGCCCACCCCTACGAGTGGTCCAGCTCCCACACCGGGAAGTAGAACGGGAAGACCGCGTCCAACACCTCTCCTGCTTCGCCGTCGGTGGTGATTGGCTCGCCTGCCGGATGCGGCCCGAAGATGAGCCTTGTAAGCTCCCTGCGCGTCAGCTCGACCGGCTCCCCTGTGAGTTCGGTTGAGACTTCCGCGTCTCCATTCCGCAGGATGATCGTCACTGCGTCGCCGTCGTCCACGCACACGAGACACACCGTCCCCTCCACGCCCGCCACGCTCCGCTCCCTCAGGTGTCCCGTGATCTTGCTTACCAGACTGGACAGGGAATTCACACGCATCATCTGGAACCCGATGCCCGACTCGGTGTCCAGCACCGACGCGCCCGGCTTCCGCGCTTCCAGGACGTCCCCGAACGTGGTCGGGTTGAGCGGCACGACCGCGAAAGCGGAATCACCCGCAGTACCCAGCACAAGCGCCTGGTGGTACAGGGCCTCCAGTGCCCTCGCGTCACCCCCTCCCTCCACGAAGCCCGGCTTGTTCCTCCCACGCGCCAGCATCAGGTACGCCACGATACGACCGTTGTCGTGGGCAAGGAGCGAGCTCAGCTTGTGCAGTTTGAAGTAGTGCGCGTAGTCATCCCGCGTCCGACCGATGCGGAGCGATTCGGGCTCGTGAATTGCCATGACAGCATCTAGATGCTTGGGATTGCTCGGATTGTACAGCGAGATGTCATAGGTTCCCCGGTCGAACGTCTCGTATTCGCTCGGACTCAGCGGATACCCCCGCGCCTGCGGGCCGACCGGCTCGTACCCCGAGTTCTGGTAGAACGGGAACGTCGCCTCGCGCGTCCACAACACGGAGACCGGCCAGTCGTTTTCGTTCATGATCCTTAGGCAGTCGCGGAGGCAGCGAGTGCCGTGCCCGCGGTGGCGGTAGTCAGGGTGCGTCCCTGTTGGACTGATGATCCCCACGGTGAAGCGGTCGTCGTTGACGATAACTTCGCGCGGCGCTACCGGCACGTGCGCGACCACCTTGCCGTCCTCCTTGATGATCCGCATGTATTCGAATCGCGACGGTCTGAATATGAGGGGATAGTCGGTCTGCAGCCTCTGGTCGGACCCCGCCCTGAAGATGCTGTTGAGGAGCGCCATCGTCTCCTCGAAGTCCTCCGCCGTACACGCGCGCGGCCCTTCCATTCCGTTACCTCCGTGAGGTCAATTTCTGAGCGCCCCGATGGTAAAGGAACGCCGCGATGTTGTCACCCACAACCGGCTTGAGGAAGCCAGCAAGAAGAGTATTTCCGTACCTCAGTATAAGCGCCTGTCATTCCGAGCGGAGCGAGGAATCTAGAGTGGTTTGCTCTAGTCATGTGAATCGGTTCAAATGCGGGACTCGATGTGGCGAACCATAACTTTAGATTCCTCACTTCGCTCCACTGCGTTCGGAATGACAGGCGTGGAGGCTGCATGGGGGTTGGGAGGCCGTATGAGATCGCGCTTTTAGCCAGACCGCCGGACTATCAGGGCATCAAGTGGCGCCTACTCTGCGATCCAGGAAAAAGAAAAGACAGCCGGCTGTTCCGGTCCCGGCTGGCCGAATCCGGGAAGCCGAGAACACCCGACTGCCTTCCGAAGACATTGACCCTGCGCTACGACTCCGAGGAGCCGCTGCGTTTAGGTCTATGCCTTACTTAGATGAGGGTCACCCCTCGATATTCAATTGTCATCAACGCCTCCTTTCGTTCCGCCGCGCGAGTGGATTCCTTCCGCAGAAGATCGCACGACGCACCCATCGACGGATGCCTTACTCTACCATAATGGAATGTTCTTGTATAGACACCCTTCCATAATCCCTTTTGCAGGATTCGCTAATGTCGACTGCCACCGACACCACGAAGCACGAATATGGCCGATAGGGGCGATTCGCGAATCACCCCTACTGTATTCCCACACGGTGGGCGTTCCCTTCCGTCTCCGTGATATGCTGGCCCCGTCAGTCCGCACCCATCGTCAAGGAGCCATCGAATGAGAATCCCCATCACCATGTGTCACGGCATTCGCGACGACGGAGAAAACCCTCTCCCGGTCGAGCGACTCGACGCCCTGATGCGCGTGGCAAGCGAAATGGGCTTTGAGTCCATCAACTACGATCAGTATGCCGCTTGGAGAGACGGTGCCGGAACGTTGCCCGACCGGCCGGTCCTCATCGACTTCGACCATCCGATCAAGAACATGCGCTATGAGACGCACGACACGCTGGCCAAGTATGGCTTCACCGGCAACCTCTTCATGTACACCAAGCCCTACGACCCGGAGTACGACCGCGATCTGCCATGGTCCTACACGCCGGACGAGCACATGACCTGGGACGAAGTCGCGGAGCTGCGTGAGCTCGGCTGGACGATTGGAGCGCACACCGTCAGTCACCCGAACCTGTCCGACCTCAGCCTAGAAGACCCGACAGGCGAGCGCATGAGAATCGAGCTCGACCGCTGCATCGAGTTCATCGAGCGAAACCTCGGATTTCGTCCGAAGGACTTCGCCTTCACCGGTACGAGCTGGAGCAGCATCGCCGAGGCCGAGGTCAAGAAACGCTTTCGATTCGGAAGGCTCTGGATAATCGGCTCAGAGTACAAGGCCGACGGCCGCACCATCCGCTATGCCGACCTCGTTGGCGTTCCCGGCGGGGACGAGGCCGACGGCGGCCCTCCCATGGCAGCCCGCTACGCGACCAAAGACACCGACCCGTATCGCCTCCCGTCCATGGAGTTCCAGCACATCATGTACGAGCCCTCCGACTTCCGCCGCTACCTCGAAGGCGCGCTGGAGGGGTGAGGTATTCGGTGCTTGCCTCAAGAGTCCAGCCGGCAGACGCGCGCGAGAAAACCCGTTCGCCCTGAGCCTGTCGAAGGGCAGCTCTCCGGCACTCACCCATGTTGGTCGGCAGCAACCCAATCGTCTAAGTAGGGGCGATTCGCGAATCGCCCCTACGGGAGATTAGCTAGGGGAACAGATACAGAGAGGGGACTCGTCCTAGTTCACCTCGATGCCGACCCTTTTGGCGATTGACCGGATGTACTGCTGGCCCACGATGGTGTCCTCGTACTCGAAGTGCTCGACGTGCATGGTGATGTCCTGCGGCAGTTCGCCGAGACGCTTCATGATCGTCTCGTAGTCCATCACTCCCGTGCCGGGCACGGCCTCGTCGATATGGACGATGGGGTTGCCCTTCTCCGCCTGCGCGCCTCCGCCTATGCCTCCACCCGCGATCTTCACGTCCTTGGCGTGTACGGACGCGATGTGCTCGCCAAGCACGTCGAAGGCATCGTTCACGAGGTCCGTCGTGCGGAAGTACATGTACGGCTCGCACATGTTCACGAGGTCGAGCAGGATCTTCAGCCGGGGCGACCCGACCGAGTCGAGCAGGTCCTTGCAGCGCTCCACTGACTTGAGAGGCGTGTAGTAGAGCGGGTGCGCCGCGATATCCATGCCCTCACGCTCCGCCACCTCGGCCAGTTCCGCGACCGCAGCCACGCGGGTCTTCCACGTCTCCTCCGACCAGATGTCGGGCGAGGGCCAGCCGAACTCCTTGCCCCATCCGAAGCCGACGCACCGCGCGCCGAGAATCGCGGAGATATGAATCTGATACGAGTAACTTTCCATAGCGATCTTGTGCAGGACGGGATCGTGAAAGCCCAAATGCCGTCCCTGGTAGAATGGGCAAACCTCTCCGATCCTCAGACCGTTGTCGTCCAGCCAGGCCTTCGCCTCGCGGGCTTCGTCGTCGCTCCATTCCGGAAACGCCTTGGCCGAGACGGTATCGACATCCATCACCGTCGCCCGCTTGACGAGCAGGGCCCTGCCCTCGGCCCCTTCATCACCAAGCCGGAGCATATCTCCCAACGGTGGACTCATACGTAGCATGGTGGGACCTCCCTTGCTCTACTAAAGACTCCCTATCACTCCACCGCGTATCCTACGACATTTGGATGAGGCTGGGTAAATGGCTTCCGTACCAATGTCCGGCCGTAACCCTCAGAAAGTGACCGTGACACTGCCGAAGCTGGGGTCCTCCACGTAGCGGTCTTTCATCATCCTCCTCGCTTCGGATGCGGTTGCCACCGCCTGCTTGGCGACGACTTTGCTGACTTGGACTACGCTCACGTCCTTCATTGCCCCGTTGACGAGAATGCCGACAACCAGTCCGGTTATGAGGGCGACTCCCCACGGACCACCTGCGATCCCGATGAGCGAGACAGCACCAATTGTTGCTCCCGCGCCGACTACACCCTTGAACTGACCGTCAACGAATTCCCTGTACTCGCCCGACATACGAGCCTTGTGAAATGCTCTGGCCAGGGCTACGACCGTAATAATCAAAAGCAGCGGATTGGCAGAAAGAACGGCGGACAGCCCCATGCCACCGACGAGCTTGGAGAAAGTCTCGGTGTCAGCCCGATTCCAATTGAAGATCAGGGCGACGACGCCAATCGCCCCGCCGAGCAGGTCGGCCGCGTCGTAGGTGTTCAGGTCGTAGAACCACTCCTTAGGTATGAAGAACTTGGAATCGAGCGTTTCGGCAACCGTTTGATAGGTCTCGTAGTCCCAGTTCGCCAGGGGGAGTCCGTTGGGTGTGCTCACATCCCGCAGCAGCCCCTGAATCGGCCCTATCGCCTCTTGGATGATGTTGTCATCGGGCGACGCCGCGTGCCCCGCCTTGAAAGCGCCGATAATGGTGTGCCCGCCATCGAAGAGCCGGTGCTGAGCGCCACCAATGTGGGTGGCGATGTACTCGGCGTCCATCGCCTTGTCGTATATGGTCGGGCTTCCCTTGACCATGCTCTGCACAAGGTCGTTTATTTCGGACGACAGGCCATTGGCCAGCATCGCCTGAGTGGACGAAAGGATGACGTTGACGGCGGAGGTCGTTGAGCCCGACTTCAGTCGTTCCGTCGTTGCGCTACTTATGGCCGCTGCCTTCTTGGAGGCATCTTGTACGGGACCGGTGACAGGAGATGCCGTGTCCTTGACCTTCCGAGAGTAGGTCTTCGACCCTTCGACGACCCTCGATGATGCGGTATCCCCAATCTCCTTGGAGGCGTCCCGCACTTGACTGGCCTTTGAGGCCGTCTTCTCCTTCAGCTCTTCCGAGACGTGCCGCGCCTTGTCTTTGAGTTTCCTGAGCTTATCCCGCTTTTTCATTTCTTGCCTCCCCGCTCCCTTGCCTCACGCCTCCCAGCGCGTACACGCACAGTGCGTGATGCCGTCGTCAAGCGTGATGTAGTAGACGCTCAAGATCCTCCCCTCCTCAAGCTGCGTAGAGATTGCATAGCCGAGGTCGGGTCTCGCGTTCTCCGGTTGGTAGTATCCGCGTATCACGGCAGCCCCCACTCGCTTCCGAAACTCATCGCCCGAGAGCCGGCGCGATTCGAGATCGGGCGGTTCCGTAATCGCCATCGACTGCGTCGGCGTCCCGCCGTCCTCCCTCAAGATGACCGTATTCTCCGTGTCCCACGTCTCGCCTCCGTCGCTGCTCAGGACAGCCCGGATGCCCATGGGCCTGCGGCGGTACCCGTAGGTGCACAGGATGCGACCGTCCCGTAGCCTGAGCAGGTGGGGAGGGGAGTGCGGCCCCCAGATGTCGGTCAGCAGCGGCTCCGACCAGTTCCGGCCGCCGTCGTCCGACCACATCTGCGTGAAGTAGCCGTTTGCGTTGCGTGACAGCGCAAGCACGCGGCCCGGCTCCACCTCCACGAAGGCCGACTCGTTGATGTGCATGTCCTTGGACTGGTTGCCCAAAGGAAGCAGCCGCCAGCCCTTCTTGCCCTCCGGCCCTGAGCGCCAGACCATATTCCGCCCGTTGCCGTCGGTGTCCACCCCGTAGACCGGCACGAGCACCGCGCCGTCTTCCAG
>JAPPDQ010000027.1 GCA_028875495.1 Chloroflexota bacterium | reverse complement strand
CGTTCCGGCGCCAGAGCGTACCCGCGATCTCCTTCCCGCAAGATCTTCATCTCAGTTCCCTGCTCGATGAACGCCGGCCAGGATCGCTCCGCACCTCGCCGAATCTGCGGGTCACCTGCCGCCGCAAAACCATTGCCTGACCCTCCTGGCGCCCCTCCCGGGCACCCCTCTGGACCAACTCATCCAGTCCCTGCCTAAATCTGTCAACCATCTCGGCCATCGTCTTCGCTCCTCCCAGCTTCATTGCCTCCGGGTAGCCTCTCAAGGTTAACACGGAGTCGATCTCCTCGGCCCATTCAGGCACATGGCTGCGGATGAGAATCTCTGCCATCCGCCGATCAGCGAAGACCGACTTGAGAAAGGCGTCGTGCATGGAGCCTCCGGGTCGGTGGGGGCTGCAAGATGTCGAGGGGGCGTGGGCGAAGGGATAGCTGGATGGGCCAACCTTCGGATGGGATTGGAAGGAGAGGGCGACGTGTCCCTCGCTGCCGGCGTCTCGTGTAAGGGGCCGGCCAGACTTAGTAGCCCGGCGCGAGGGGAGCGAGACCCAGCAGGCATCCGAAACCGCCAGAAAACAGCCAGAAAGGGAGATCTCCCGTCTTCCCAACATGATTGTTGCCAACGATTCTGTTGGTAAACTGCGCATTACATGATGTAATGCAAAGATGACATTTCGACCCGCGAGGGGCCGGTCTCGAACCGGCGACCGACACCCCCGCCGGTTTCCCAGCCTTCCGAGACCCAGGCGACCGCGCGAAAAGGGGGGAGCCGAACGCCCCCGCCACCATATTGGTCCACCCCGATCCCGACCCCGAACTCGACCCCATGATCCGAACCTACCCCGACCCCGATCACCCGAGTCTGTTCAATGGCCATCAATCCTGACGACCTCCAGAAGCGGGTGGCATAGGCACAGGATGACGAGACAGCTAGCCGCGATAGTGGAGCGCGACGGGAACGGGTATGTGGCTCTGTGCCCGGAGGTGGATGTGGCCAGCCAGGGAGACTCCGTGGCCGAAGCCCGGTCGAACCTCGAAGAAGCCTTGGCCCTCTTCTTCGAGGCAGCGTCCACCGAGGAAATCGAGAAGCGCTTTCGAAGCGAAGTCTACGTGACTCGCGTCGAGGTTGCGGTTGGGTAGGCTGCGTGTCCTTTCTGGCCGTGCAGTCTGCCGCATTCTGGCTTCGCACGGTTTCGCCGGAGTGAGACGCTGGTGCTGGCACTACACAAAAGACTACACATAGGACTACACATAATCCGCCGCCGAGCCCGACCCTACCCCCGAACGCGATCCCCGGAGCTCCCCCCGGTGACGGCTTCGTCTGGCTGGGCGTCAACCTCGAGGGCATGCGGTACGGCGACTGGCCGGTCGCGCGACTCATCGAGCGGGAGATCTCCCGTCCGCTCCGCCTGACCCGCTACCCGCGGAAGGGTCGCAAGACCCGATGAAGTCACCGTGCAGTGGACGGGTGACGCGTGGCAGTATTCCGCCCGGCGGCCTGCCGCGCACTGCCGACACCGACCGCGACCTAGCCAGCCTCGAAGCCTCACCGACGAACTGTCACGCGATGGATCTGTGTTACTGATTCAGTAACAATCACGCCTGTGTTGACACTGAGGCTTACAGGGTCAACAGGATGCTCATCCGGGTCAGCGTCATGGCCAGATCCATCCCGCCTTCCCCGATCTCCTGACCGGCATGAAGTCGCGTTGCCCCTTGGCCTACCGCCGGGCCGTTCGGCGGTCGATCACTCGGAGAGGTGGAGAAGTAAGCGTCCGACCCATTGGCACCTGGCCCGATACATCGGCCGAAGGCAAACGCAGGTGGTAGGATTCCGCCTGGTTTGCGTCAACCTGGTAGTACCCCGAGTCGATCAGGGCTCCAACGGTGACGGAACTAATGGGCCGAGAGCTTCCGATCCTTACGGCCCAACTGTAAACCTCGTTATACATTTCCCCCGTCCACCGAGCCTGCCCGAAACCGCTTCTCAAACTCGGATGCCCCACACCTCCGAGTGCCTGGAACGCCTGTGTAGCGTGGGGTCCGGTGAAGACGGCACCCGTTGAATCCGACCTGACGAGCCCACGCCAAGCGGGCATCGCCTCCACCATCAGAACCCCTAGCGCGAAGCCGACGCTCGTAGTTACCCAGTTGAAGCCCCATGTATCCGTCTCGGGGTGGTCCCGGTAGTCATTAACGTACATCCGGAGGGATGCTCTCCATGGATGCCCGTTGCAGAGCATTCCCGTACCTGCAATGTGGTCGCTGTCGGCAACGTAATCGACAGTAATCCGTATCCCCCTGGTGGGTGGTCCCAGAGGACACGGTGTTTGATTCATGCCGCGAATAATGCTTGTCCATCGACAAGTTGCAGCGCGAAAGAAGTCGTCATAAACGGGATCGTTGTTGACGAAAACCAGCTCGACAAGCGAATTGGTCGTGTCACATTCCGGAATCGAGAAGCCTGAGAAAGTCTCAACTTCGGTGACCTTTCCCAACTCGATGGTTGCCCACTTGTCGTAGTCTTGAAAGCCGTAGCGGAGGATGTCATGTCCGAATATCTCTACGATGTAGCAGCTGGAAGGGCGGCTTTCGCTACAGACGAAGCGATGCTCACCGACACCGGGAAAGCGATACTCACCAAGCTGGTCCGTGACGGCATACATCGGTTCACGCACACGGAGACGAACCGTCAACCCGGCCGCCGGCTCGCCGTCCACCAGGACCCGGCCAGTGACCTCGCCTAACGTCACCAGCGCCGAGGACTCATGGAAGCCGTGGGATTTGACGCTGATCGTGGTCTCGCCCATGGACTTGACGCGCACCCAACCTTGTTGATCGACCGTAGCAACCGAGGGATTGCTGGATTCCCACACGAATTGGGCGGAACTGATCACCTCAAGGGATTTGGTATATAGCGTGGCCGTCAACAGAACCGAGTCGCCTACGGCCATCGGATTCGGAATGGCAGAAAGGTCAAGGCCGTAGGGTTCCGGCTCGACGGCAACCGACGTGCATGCGTGCAGGATGCCGCACACGGGAAGGAGGACAGCCAGTCCAATCGATGCTTTGGCAAGCGCGCCGCGATGGTTGGTTGAACTCATGGAACCCAGTTTACGGGGTGGCAAAAGGGCACGCCAACCGCCCGCGAGATCCGCCGGCTACCGCCCCGGTGACGGCTTCGTCTGGCTAGGCGTCAACCTAGAGGGGATGCAGTACGACGACTGGCCGGTCGCGCGACTCATCGAGCGAGAGATCTCCCGTCTGCTCCTACTGACCGGCTGCCCGCGGAAGGGTCGCAGGACCCGATGAAGTCACCGTGCGGTGGACGCGTGACGCGTGGCAGCATTCCTTCCGACCAAGAGGACAGGGTTGGGAGAAGAGGGCTCGGTCGGCGCTGCTCCGTTGCCCGACAGTGGCGGGGCTTACACGCGCACTATCGCTGCCATACCGCGAACCCTTTCCGTCGTAGCGATTCGGCCAACGCCCGCTCCTTGTCCTCCGCCTCGGCCGTCGCCACCGGGTTACGGTGCTCGTACTGCCTGTTCATGAGGTAGCGGCCGTACTTCGTGACGTAGCCCTTCCCGGCCTTGTCCCCACGCGTGTGCTGCGCGAACCGTTCCTCGGGGGTGTGCGAGGTGACGCCGACGTACACGCACGGCTTTCCGGGCTCATACCCGGGGTTTTCCTTTCGGAACTTCGAGTCCTCCAGCACGGCATCATCGAGCCGAATCACGTAGAGGTTCCTCGTCCTGCTCACGATGCGTTGCTCCAGAGATAGGGCCACCGCCGTCAACCCATCCGCACCCGCTCGATGAACTCGTCGCCCGTGTCGCACTCGAAGAGGGCGTCGGAGACCCTGTCGATGTCTTCGGGACCAGGCGGCTCTTCGAGAACGCGGGACAACCGCCCAGCCGTCTCTTCGCCGAACCTCCGCGTGACCTGCCAACGCAGAACCTGTGCCTGACCCTGTCGAACTCCCCTCTGGACCAACTCGTCCATTCCTTGCCGGAATCTGTCCACCACCTCTGCCATGGTCGTCACTCCTCCCTTCAACAGTCGTGCCGGGTAGTCCCTCAACTCTAACATCGTGTCCACGCTCTGGCCCATCAATCCGGCCAGGTCCGGATCCCCGTGCCTTTCGATCGTACGCCACAGAGCCACTGGACCAAACGATAGCGACCCGGATCGGAGTGCTGGAACAAGTCCGTTACCTGTGCCGGTGCCGTCCACGGGCCATCGCCGTGGTAGAGAACGAGGTAGACGAACTCCGGGAGCGGATCTCCCGGCTTGTAGTCCGGCCCGGCGGCGATGCCCTCGAGCGTGAGCGCCGAATAGGTCGTCGTCCGCAGGGCCATGAGCCGCTCGACCTTGCGCTGGAACTCCAGCAGGAACAGGACCCTCTCCCCATTGACGGTCGCGGCGGGACCAGATCATGTCGGGGTGACGTCGCTGGTGTGTCCTTTTGCTGACGAGCCCGGTGGATTCCTCACGCAGCGTCGAGAAGTCGATCTCGGACGCCCACTCAGGCGCGTGGCGGCGGATGAGGATCTCGGCCATGCGGCGGTCGGCGAAGACGGACTTGAGGAAGGCGTCGTGCACGGAGTCTCCGGGTTGGTGGGGACTCCAAGGTGTCCAGGGGACGCGGGCGATGGGATAGCTGGATGGGCCAACCTGCGGTCGAGGGCGCAGGGGCGTCGTGGCGGGGAGTGTCACACGACCGGGTTGTGTTACTGATTCAGTAACAATCATGCCTTTGTTGACACTGAGGCTTACCGGGTCAACAGGACGCTGCGCCGGGTCAACGTCATGGCCAGATCCATCCCGCCTTCGCTTGCCGCGCTCGTCGAGCACCTCGAACTGGAGCGGAAACCCACCGTCACCCTCGAGGAGATCTCCCGCCTTGCCGAGGAACAGGGGCTCAAGACCCCTGGGAGGATTATCGCGCACCGCCTCGTTCGGCTCGGATGGCTGCGGCTGGCCACAATGACGGCGTAACCGGGTGGACGAAATGGGTCGGAATCGGTGGACACTTTGCGTCGGAATCAGTCGACGAGTTGAATCGGAATCAGTGGACGGCATCCGTCGGAATGAGTGGACGAAATGCGTCGGAATCAGCATTTCACGGTGCACTGTAAAGTTTACATGACATTATGTCGTCCGTAGATGACATTTTGGGGGAATCGCTGGGTCAGCACCCGCCGGTTGCCGGGCCTCCCAAAAGGGTGCACCTTCCACCCCCCTGGAGGAACTTCTCTGCCGCAAAGGCTCCGTTTAGGAGGAATCAACGCACATGGCGACAACCGACCTCGGCCGCCTCAAGCCTGTCGACCTGCGTAAGGTCTGGGCTAACGAGGAGAGCGACTTCACCCCATGGCTTGCCGACCAGAAGAACCTGGAGATTCTCGGCGACGCGCTAGGAATGCCGTTGGAGTTCGTATCACGCGAGGAGGCCGTCGGCCCGTATTCGGCCGACATCCTCTGCCGGGACTCCAATGACGGTACCCAGATTGTGGTCGAGAACCAGCTTGAGGCGACGGATCACGATCATCTCGGCAAGCTGCTGACCTACGCTGCCCACTTGGGCGCGCGCGTGCTGGTGTGGATCGCGAAGAGTTTCACGGACCAGCACCGGGCGGCACTGGACTGGCTCAATGAGGTGTCCGAGACCGGGACTCGGTTCTTCGGTCTGGAGATCGAGCTGTGGCAAATCGGCAACTCGCCACCGGCTCCGAAGTTCAATGTCATCGCCCGGCCGAACGACTGGACGAAGGACGGAAAGGACACGCCGGTACTCACGGACACGCAGCGGATGCAACTTCGCTTCTGGGAGGGGTTCACGGGATTCGTCTCGCGAAACGGTAAGATCGTCACCAAGCCCCACGCACCAAAACCTCAGAACTGGCTGGGGATGGCCGGAGTCGGACGTGGCGGCTTCTTTCTGTACGGAGTGATTTCCACATGGACTCAGGCCGGTGGCCACGAGCTCAGAGCGGAGCTTGTGATCACCGGAGAGCACAGCAACCACTATTTCGATCTGCTTCAGGCCGACCGACACGATATCGAGAAGGAGCACGATTTCGGGGATAAGCTGGAATGGTACAATCCCGCTGACGTCAAGCAGCGAAAGGTCTATTGGCGCCTTGAGACCAACTTGGGGAATCCCGACCTGATGACCGAGCAGTACCGCTGGCTGCTGGAAAGGGGCGAGGCACTCCATCGCATCCTGGCGCCGCGGATCGCGAAGCTGCCCTGGCCGGGACAGTGAGGGTGAATAGCTGTCGGCCCCAGCATCGGGCGGCCCTCTTAAATGCGGTCAGCGACGCCGAAATGTACCGCTATCCAAACACGTCCGAAGCCAATTCAAATCGCGCGGGGCACTGCCCGCAGGTGACTGAGATGCTCACCAGCAAGCGCGGCACCCGGATCCTATTCCCACACTGCTGGCATGCGACCACTCGCGGCTTTAGCGCGGGATCCAGAAAGCCGGCACGCGGGGTCCGCCCTAGTTGAATGGGTTAGTAGCGGGCGGCTTCATCAAGCGCGGCTATCACCGTCGTGAGCGGCGCCTCGAAAAACTCTTTCGCGGGGTTGATTCGCGTGGCTGCCAGGGCCTGGTGGGCGTGACCCTCCGCAAGGTCCCGATCGGAAACGTGAACGAAATACACGAGCTCGAATCGGCGGTAGACCGACGTTGAACCGCTCAGCTGCTCCACCCGCATAACTGGTGAGACCTTCGTCTGCCCCACCTTGAAGACCGCATCGGCAAAGCACGGATTCCTTGCGGCGTACACCCATCCCAGCCTCTTGTATTCCCGGCGGCGCTTGTCGAACGAGTCGAGCATCACGATGCTCTGCATGATGGGATTGTTCCACATGTTACGGTATGCGGACTCCATCAGTGACCGGGTGCGGACTGAGCTTCGTGTCCATCCTCTCCTGGCGCCGTAGCGGAAGACTGCCTTGTGGACGGTACTGGGCAGCTTTCACCGTAGCGACTTCCGGAACGCTTTGGAAGACCGGATGGGCTACGGACATACATTTGAGTGGTAGTCCTACCACCGGGCGAGTCCATCGACCGGCACCTGAGACTCGCAAATGGTCGCCGTGCTCCGGGTTTCCGGCCCGCCGGGAGGTGAGTCATGAACCGAACCCGTGGGGAGGGCCGGGCCCCGACATCGGTACGTGGCGAGGCCGGCTGACGTCGGATTCCGGCGGGTAAAGCGATGCAGCTCGATGGCGGGTTTGAGTCAACTGGATCGATGACCAACGGCTTTGTCGACGAGGGGGGCAAGATCTTTCCATGCCTTGAGAATCGTTCCCACCAGATAGTTGCGGTATTCCTTGAGGTTGTCGCCCTCCCAGAACCTGTCAGCCGGAGGATCCAGGTGCCTCCAGGCCGGCCACCTCGGCGAGGTCAGCGGGTAATCGGGACGCGCCTCCTTGGTAAAGTGAAGCTTGTAACGCTCTACGCTCGTCACAACTCCGCAAGCCAAATCCCCATGGGGACGGAAACCTCTCTTGCGGTTCCATTGCATCTCCACATGCACCGCATCGTCACCCGTAGGCCAAGCTCGTCGCCGCAGACATAGTCCTGGCCAGTTTTCTCCAACGAAGAACGACTCGACGTCGTCTTCGGCTGTCCTCCCGCTGCTGAGAGCCGAGTCGAGATCGTCGTTGAGACTGCGATAGAATCGATCCACAAACTCAAAGATTTCGGTCTCCAGATTCGCCCACTCCCTGATCCTCGCTTCGTGCTGAAAATAGAACTTGATCCGTTCGCTTTCGATCCGATTCATCCAAACTTCTCCTTGAGCGTTCGTAGGTAGTTTCTGACGACATCACCGGCGTCGGCAAGCGCAGTCGCAAGCCGTGATTCGTTCAATGCCGCCTCCAACATGACGCGAACCATGGGCCACGAGAGAGCAGTGAACGCGCGGTGCGCTTCGCGTTTAGTCGCCGTCAACGGCTGGCGGCCGCCTGGCGTCAGGAAGATGAACAGCGGCGCGATCTCGTGCTTGAAGTTCTCGTACAAATCGTCGCACTGGGCGTCTTGTTCTTGCGCGTCGACCTTGTTCTCGATAATAAGCGTGAAGCCCCGGCCCCATACGACAAGGTCAGCCTCTCTTCCATTCCGCCACACTGAGAACGCCACCTCTCTGACTGCCACCGGCTCCAACTCCAGCTCCCCTATGCAGTGTTCCATCAAGCGCCTGACAAGCCCGGATCCGAGGCCGTGGCGCGCCGTCGGCCTCAAGAGCCACGCGAGCATGCGGGAATGAGTGTTTTCGTGGCGAGCGAGACCAATGATATCGAGGAAGTCCGAAGGTCCACTTAACCACAGGCCGGCCGAAACCAGACGGTCGTGCAGGAGTCGCATCTCCGACATGGCCTCATTCCAGTCGGCCAAGAGTGCTCTCGTTTGGCGCTCGGCGATCTCTTCCCACTCAATTGCCATCGAACGAATCTGGGCTGTCCAGGAGCTGACTTGATCGACCGGCATAGCTGGGGAAAGCGCTTCGACTGTCGAGGGTCTACCGTCGTCGGTCATGTCGTATCCTGTTCTGCGACGGATGGGCGCCTCACCTGCCGAAGCAGAACGCGGGCCTCACCCTTGTGCACCAGTTCGTCCATGCCCTGCCGGAATCCGTGCGCCACATCTGCCATGGCCTCGCTCCTCCCCTCAGTCGTGCCGGGTAGTCTCTCGACTCTAACGTCGTATCCACGCTCTGGCCATCAATCCGGTCAGTCCGGATCCGCGTGCGGCCAGATCATGCGCCCACAGGCCCGACAACTGCACGGACATGTTCTCCGGCGAAAAGTCGCTGGCCAAGCCGGCCGGTAGTCTACTGGCTGACGCGCCCGGTGGATTCCTCGGGAAGCGTCGAGAAGTCGATCCTGATCTCCCAATCGGGCACGTGGCGGCTCATGCGGATCTCAGCCATGCGGCGGTCGGCGAAGACGGATTTGAGGAAGGCGAGAGTGGCAGATTTGAGGGTGCCCCTGTCCCGCCGTAGGTTCGCTTGCAGGATCCGGTACCGGGACCGGAGCAACTTCGAGATTCTGCGGCCGGGATACAGGCAGAAGGGAGACGACATGACCACCAACCGCAGGACGCTCCTGGCGCAACTCGCACCAATGTTCGGGCCGCAGACCGAGAACCTCGCCGTGGAGGCGCTCGGACACATCCTGTCCGGATCCGAGGCGGCCCGGAGCGCTCTCTCCGAACTGTTGCAGGCTGGCGGCGCAGAGGTCGACCAGGTCGCTCAGATACGCACCCAGGACGCAGGCGAGGATCGCGCCCGGCCAGATCTTGTCGGATCGGATCAGGACGGCGAGGAACGTGTGTTGATTGAGGCGAAGTTCTGGGCCGGACTCACCTCGAACCAGCCGCTTGGCTATCTCAAACGACTGGAGTCGGCTCGACAGCCGTCCGCCCTGCTGTTCGTCGCTCCCGCTCAGCGACTGGACTCACTCTGGCCGGAGTTGTGTCGTTTGTCGGGATCGGCGTCACATGTCGCCTTGGATTCGGACGCGGCGGGGCTTCAGTGCGCCAGGATCGGTGATGGGCCGTACCTGATGCTCACCAGCTGGAGGACCCTTCTCGGTCGCATGGCCGCGAAGGTCTCGGCTGCCGCCGACTCTCACACGGAGATCGACATCCGGCAGTTGCAAGGGCTCGCTGTGCAACAGGACAAGGAGGCTTTCCTGCCGCTTCGGCAGGAGGAACTCGGTCCTCAGCTGCCGCGGCGAGTGATCGATTTCACGCGTGTCGTTAACGACGCGGTAGGCCGCGTCAAGAAGACCGAGTGGGTGAGTACCAAGGGTGCCAAGAAGGTGGGGACAGCAACGAGCTACGGAGTGTGGTTGGGATTCCCGCGCGTAGAGCCGATTGGCGAAGTCCAAGGATTCTTCGGTGTCCACTATGGCTTTTGGGCTAGATCCGGAGATACTCCGCTGTGGCTCTTCTTCATGAAATCTCGCGTGTCGGCGGACATGCGCCGTGCGCTGGAACCGCTCCGGCACACGACCCCACCCGAACTCATTGAGGCCCCCCGTCACATCAGATTCCCGATCGCATTGCCGGTCGGGAAGGAGCGCGGAGCGGTATTGGACGCGGTGGTGACACAGCTTTTGGAGATCGCGCGACTGATCACACCCGAGCCATAAGCGACGCGCTTAGCAGAACCCGGCTGATTAACTTGCACGCTCCATACGGACGGGGGTCAGAGAGACTTGACCGACTATACCAAATGACTACCTTGAATACCCCTTGGGCCAATGAATGGATGCGTCTGGGAGCCGAGAGTATGTCATATGGGCCGTTGGCGTCGTGAAATCGGGGGCTGCCGATGACAAGACCGGCAATGTGGCATTCCATCGATCAGGCCCGCGACAGCGGGGTCCCGTTGGACCCCGTCACCCTGCGCCGGCCACCAGGCGAGTGAGGCTGGACATTCAAGTTTCGGCTGGCATCGGCCGAGCCCCTCGCGTACGTCAAGCTCCAGATCATCGG
>JAPPDQ010000459.1 GCA_028875495.1 Chloroflexota bacterium | reverse complement strand
ATCGGATTCATCACCGAGAACTTCGAGTAGCACTCGACGTTCGATAGACCGGAAATGAGGATGTCCGACTGCCCCTCCACGTCGACGGTTAGCTGCTCGTCAATGACCTTCAGAGTGTGCGGGTGCACCTCAGTCGGATGCCCGGCGAACATTGCGATCAAGTCCTTTTGAGGATCACCGTTGTCGTAGACGGTCTCAATGGTGAAGACACGCCGTCCTTTCTCTTCAAGCGCGTCCTTGATGACTTCCCCCTGCTCCCCAACCAGCTTCTTGAACGCCGAGTTCTTGGGGTCGTCGACCGACTGCCCTGACGCGAGTGGAAAAGGTCTGTGGTGGTGTCTGATGCTGCGGAACGTGCCCAGTCCGACCGCAGTCGACTTCCACCCGCCATTGAATGGGGCCCACATCGTATTGAGATAGATAAGTTGATCGGAGTCGACGACGGCTCGATTGACTTCCACATCCCACTGGCGCTTGGTATAGCCAAGGTGGACGAGCTGTTTCGGGTCTTCGGCGTCGTGACTGTACAACTGGTTGTATCCGAACTGGAGGACAATCTTACGTCCAAGAAACGTCTCCATCTCGGTGCGGGTCAGCTTCCGGTGGAGTCCCTGCGATAGCAAGAGCGTTATATTCCCAAGCTCGACACCCGCCTTGCGCAGTTCCTCGACGATCACCTCTATAGCGGTCTGGCGAAAGTCCGTCCTCTTGGTCTGGAAATACGAACCGGACGCATCGTCGAACGCTATGGTCACCTTCGATGACGGCCCGACGAGCTTGTGCAGCGGTTCGTGGGCAATGGGATTGGCAAGAGCCTCACGTACCGCTCCCTCGATATCGGGCACAGGAGGCATCGGCGGCTTGGCAACGATAGTGCGAGTCCACTCAGGCACATCGACGGGGAGTTGCCCGTCGCCGTAGGCAATGTACTCTGTCCGGGTGTTCTTCATTTGGCCAAATCGAAAGCTAGAGTTGATTGCGGGATTATATCGGAACGGGCCGAACGAGGTGTGGCTTGGCTCAGCAAGCTAAATGTCGTCCTACTGCGAGTCCAAGAGCCGCTCAACCTCTCCACGCCCCGGCATGGCGTCCTGCGCGCCACGCTTCGTGACGACCAGCGCTCCGGCGGCGGATGCAAACCGGAGTGCATGTTCAAGCGGCTGTCCCTCGGCGAGAGCGACGGCGAGAGCCCCTGCGAACCCGTCTCCTGCAGCCACGGTATCGACCGCGTCTACCTCAAAGGCGGGCACATGGCCAGCACCCTGATCGGCTGAGTAAACAACGCCCTGCTCCCCCAGTTTGATAAGAGCAACTCGGGTACCTCGGTCCCGGAGTATACTCGCCGCCTCATAAGCGGACCCAACATCTTCAACAGCCACTCCGCAAAGGACCTCGGCTTCCGATTGGTTAGGAGCGATGATGTCGAAGGCCTCATAACACGAAAGGGGAATCTCCGACGGCGGAGCCGGGTCATAGATGACTCGGACTCCCATTCGGCGGGCAATGCTTGCGGCTTCCAACGAAACATCAAGAGGAATCTCCATTTGCAGCAGGAGAGCATCCGCTCCTTCGAGAGCGCGACTCACGGCCTCGATTTGGACATCGTCGCATTCCATGTTCGCTCCGTATATGCCCACAATGTAGTTTTGCCGCTCATCGTCCAGCAGGATGACGGCAATGCCCGACGACACGCCGGGAGTAGTCATCACGTCCGAAACGTCCACCTCGTTCGCCTCAAGGTTTTCAATCAGCATCGGACCGAATACGTCGTCCCCCACCCTGCCAACCATGTGCACATCCGCGCCAAGCCGGGCGGCTGCAACTGCCTGGTTCGCCCCCTTCCCGCCGGGCAAGGTGGCGAAGTCGCTCCCCATGACCGTCTCTCCGGGCGTGGGTAGCGATGGGGCTACGGCAACCAAGTCCATATTGATGCTGCCGATTACGACGATCTTGGAGCGGGATGTACTCATCTTGGATCTTCCGGTAGGTCGCTGAGAATACGCTTGACTCGAAATGGGCGAGAGCAGATAAGAATCATCCTTTTCTACCCCTCCGCTGTACCTATCTAGCGTCAATTAGCCAAGGCCTTGGTAGTTGTGAATTATCTCTGGAACAACCTTGCGCGCACATCGTCTGGGGTTAAATCAAGATGCGCGGCAACAGCGGCTACGATACCGTTGAGGGTACCCACATGTACGGCGCGATGACGAGGCACCGTCACGCTGTGCGATAAGTCACCGATGGATAACTCCATCCTCATGTGACTACCCCTTTGTCGAACAAGCCGGTAACCAAAGCGACGACGCAATAGCCCGGCTAGTTCTTCGCCCGACATATCGCGGGGCAGTCTCATACCGCGATAGCTTCGTCCTTTACGAAGTGCAACCTGACAACTTTGGGAGCGCTCCCTTCGTCAAAGTGACAAAGAACAGCGTCTTTGATCATCATCTTTAAGTCCGCCCAGTCTTCACCCTGGGTGAAGATGCTGTAACCCAGCGCCCGAGCATCGTACCCGCCCTCTATCGCTTCTGTGACTTCAAAAATGATTTCTGTTGGCTCAGCCATGCACCCTCCAACAATTCGTAGCATTGATCTTTAGTATGCCACTTATCAGAACTGCACTCTTCATTCACAGTTTAAGTGTGCGGCGGACTATTCGCAACGCTTACTGACGCATACCACTTCAGACATTTCGCGTAGCGATTCCGCTCCCTATGCTTACCCCATCAACCCCTTGCCAAGCAGCCGCTCAACAACCTCGGCGACGCCACTGTCCGCCAACGGAGAGGCGACCTCGTCTGCCTCGGCAATCGCTGCCGCGCTCCCATCGCCCACCGCGACACCCAGCCCAGCCCAGGCGATCATTGCGGCGTCTTCATCGCCATTGCCGAACGCGACGGTGTCTTCCCGTCGGACGCCAAGCATCTTGCACAGATGCTGCAGTGCCAGCTCCTTGCCGGTATTCGGATGAAGCACCTCGCAGAAGTAAGGGAGTGATCTGACGATCTGAAGGCGGGAGTCGAATGTCTGCTTAAGCAGTGCGGTCGCCTCACCCACGGCATCATCTTCACCGCCTAAGATGAGTCTGGTCACACCCTCCTCTGCCAAGCTGTAAAGACTATCAACCACGTGAACACGAACGTGGTTGCGATCAACGTATGCCTCGATCCACTCGGTGAGCCGGTCCACATACACGTGGCCCCGGTGATGAGCAAGAATCTCGTGACCGCCGGAATCGAGAAAGTCGAGCGTATCGCTGAGCATTTGCGAGGTAAGAGGTCGATGCCACAGGACTTCGTGCGTTACCGGATCGGCGATGTGCGCGCCCTGGTACGTCGCGACCGGCGATTGGAGGTTCAAGTCCGCGGTCACGTGCATCGCGGAGAGGTACATCCTCCCGGTGACGATGGTGACGATTGCGCCCGCATCCCGGGCGGCTTCTAAAACGCGGCACGTCCTCTTCGACAGGGGATGCTCATTGCTGCGGATGGTGCCGTCGATGTCTAGTGCTATTAACCTATAGCTCATACCGGGTCCGGAGGGCTCGTATGGTAAGATTCTGGGCGAAACGGCATCACAAGGAGCGGCAAGTGAAGCTCAGTCCTAGACGCATTCTTTGGATGATCATCATCCCTGTCGTCGTAGTCATCCTCGTGATGGCACTTCAAAACAGCCAGTAGACTCTCGGAGATTATGCCATACCGAGTCTCCTGGAGTATTCAGAATCCGAGGCCCTGATGTCCGCAATCCAGAGTTTTGAAACCCATGTAGTCGCGGTCCCTCGCGAGCCCGGCGCTTCCACCGATTTGGCCGGCAAGCCGCCCGCCACGGTATTCGTGACCATTCAACTGCGCACGAACGACGGCATCGAGGGCATCGGCCACGCCACCCTGGTGCCCTGGTCGATGAACAACTCCCTCAAGGCCGCCGTCGATGCACTTGCCCAGGAAGCGGTGGGACGCAATCCGATGGACATCGAGAGCATAGTAGAAGACCTGTATTGGACAGCCGGAGCAGGCTCGACCGCCGGAGTGGCCGTCCACGCGATTGCCGGTATCGAGGTCGCCCTATGGGACATTCGCGGCAAGATCACGGGACAGCCCATCCACAAACTGCTGGGAGGTTTCACCGACCGGCTCAAAGTCTACGCCAGCGGCAGCTTCTGGAGACCGCACCGCCCGGAGGACATACCGGAAACGGGGCGCGCATTCGTTGAGCAGGGGTTCCGAGCCATGAAACTCCGCCTCGGCGGCGAGTCAAGTCCCGCGAAAGAGGTCGAGCGACTCCGTCTTCTTCGTGAGGCCGTCGGTGACGACATAGACCTCATGGTAGACATCAACCGTGGATGGTCCGTAAATCAGGCCGTCACCATCGGGAAGCAGCTTGAGGAATACGGGCTGTACTGGCTTGAAGACCCCGTCGACCATCTCGATCTCGAAGGGCAGGCCCGCGTCGCCGACGCCCTCACCGTACCCATCGCGGCGGGGGAATACCACTACGGATTCGAGCCTTTCCGTTACATGCTCGAACGGCGGTCTATCGACATCGTCATGATCGACCTCATGCGGGTCGGCGGTCTCACTCGCTGGATGAAGGTCGCCCACCTTGCCGAGTCATTCAACGTGCCGGTCGTGAGCCATCTGGTTCCGGAGTTCCTCTGCCACGCAATGGCTGCGATTCCCAACGGCATCTACACAGAGTACATGCCATGGTCTCTGCCGCTCTACAAGGAGCCGCCCAAAATCGAGGACGGTGAGCTCGTCTTGCCTCAGACTCCGGGACTCGGCCTTGAGTTCGACGAGGACGCCATCCAGCTGTACCGGATGGGCTGAGTAACAATCTCAAAATACTCTTCGGCGAGTTTCTCCACACATAGTATCCGTGAAAGCTACGTTCGCCCTGAGCTTGTCGAAGGGCGACTCTCCGCAGAGCACTTAGTTCTGAGATAGTTTCTAAGCTGCGGCTCACCCCACCGCGCGACTATTCGGACTCGATCTGCTTCGCGAGATTTGCCATCTCGATTGCCGTCACGGCTGCGCTGTACCCGTAATTGCCGCTCTTGCCGCCCGCCCGGTTGATCGCCTGTTCGACGGTATCGGTCGTCAGGACGCCGAATATCACTGGTACACCTGAAGACACTCCGGCTGCGCCTATACCCTTCGCAGCCTCTCCCGCAACGTGCTCATAGTGGTCGGTCTCTCCGCGAATGACCGCGCCCAGGCAAACGACTGCATCTTGCCGGTCCGACTCGGCCAGCCGCTTGGCCACGAACGGGATTTCAAAGGAACCTGGAACGGAGACGACAGTAATGTCTTCGTCGGCCACACCGTATTGGGACAGGGCCGCGGTTGCCCCCTCAAGCAGACGCGATGTGATGAAGTCGTTAAATCTCGCCACGACGACGGCAACCCTCAGTCCCTCACCCTGCAGGCTTCCCCGCATCTCAATCGGCATTAGCACCCTCCTGCATCTCGGCGAGGACACCCTCAGAGCCGTTAACATGGGTGTCGGACTCTTCCAGCAGGTGCCCGAGGCGCGTCCGCTTGGTCTCCAGGTAGCGGCTGTTTTCTTCGTTTGGTTGAGCCTTGATCGGTACGCGCTCGACGATCTCCAGGCCGAACCCGTCGAGGCCGCCCAGCTTGCGCGGATTGTTCGTGAGGATACGCATCCGGCGAACGCCAAGATCGCTCAAAATCTGCGCGTCGACGCCGTAGTGTCGTGTGTCGGGCGCGTAGCCGTGGTGATCGTTTGCTTCCGCCGTATCGAGACCAAGGTCCTGCAGGTTGTACGCCTTGATCTTGTTATGGATGCCGATCCCTCTACCTTCCTGCCGCATGTAGAGGAAGACCCCCCTGCCCTCACTCTCAATCGCCTGTAGCGCCAAGTCGACCTGCTCGCCACAGTCACACCGCAGGCTACCGAAAACGTCTCCTGTGAGGCACTCGCTATGCACTCGGACCAGCACCGGATCGTCGGTGGAAATATCACCGATGACCAGCGCGACGTGCTCCGCCGCGTCCACGAGGCTGCTATAGGACGTAATCGTGTAATTGCCATGCTTTGTAGGCAGGCGAGCATCCGCCACGCGCTCGATGATCCGCTCATGCTCGCGCCGGTATGCAATGATGCTCGCAATGCTCACGATGCCGATGCCATGTTCCTCCGAAAATCGGCGCAGATCGGGCATCCGCATCATCGTGCCGTCTTCATTGACAAGTTCACACAGCACGCCGGACGGGTCCAGTCCTGCCATGCGAGAAAGATCAACCGCCGCTTCGGTGTGACCCGCGCGGACGAGAACGCCGCCGTCAGTGTAGCGAAGGGGGAAAACGTGTCCGGGCCTTCCCAGGTCTTCAGGTCGGGTATCCGGGGAGACCAGTCGCTGCACGGTGACCCACCGATCATGCGCCGAAACGCCAGTGGTGGTCCCTTCCAGCGCGTCGACCGTCACCGTGAACGCCGTGCTCAGGCGGGCTGTGTTGTCCCGCACCATCATCGGAAGTTGCAGCTCCTCGAGCCGCTGGGCCGTCAGGGGCACACAGACGATGCCGCTTGAGTGACGGACGATGAAGTTGATCGCCTCGGGAGTGGCCTTCTCGGCGGCCATGATGAGGTCGCCTTCGTTCTCGCGGTCCTCGTCATCGACGACGATGACCATCCGTCCCGTGGCGATATCACCTACGGCCTGATCGACCGATATCTCCGGCATCGTTCGTTCCTCTATCTCCCTGCCGTCAGCCTCTCGACATATTTCGCCAGAATGTCGATCTCGATGTTGACGGCGTCCCCGACACTTCGTGAGCCGAATACCGTATGGTCGCGGGTATGCGGTATCACGGTGACCGAAAAGCCCGCTTCGTCACAGTGTACAACCGTGAGACTAACCCCGTCCACAGCTATGAAGCCCTTCTCCACCACATATCGAACAAGCTGCGCTGGAACGTCTATCCGCACCATCAACGCTTCTCCGTCCTCCGAAATCTCACCGATAGTGCCAGTACCATCGACGTGACCTTGAACGATGTGGCCGTCGAGTCGTCCGTCGGCGCGGAGAGGACGCTCGAGATTGACAGGACTGTTGGAACTTAGAAGACCGAGGTTAGTGCGTCGGAGCGTCTCAGGCACAACATCGACGGCGAACTCGCCGGATTCCAGCCTGGTGACAGTGAGACATGTGCCGTTGACACTGATGCTCCCACCGATCTCCAGGGTCGGCATCACTTCGCGCGCGGCTATCGTCAGTCGTCCCTGACCGGCCGCTCGGACGGTCCCAACCTCTTCCACGATTCCCGTAAACATTCCGCCTCAGCAGTATCCTGTAATGAGCATGTCCCTACCCAGCCTTTTCCACCTCACGCGCTCCAGTTGCAGCGCATCGGCCATCAATTCGACGCCCGACCCGCCGACCGGAGATGGAGCGCCTTTTCCTCCGATTACCGTCGGGGCTACGAAAGCAACGACCTTGTCGACCAGTCCGAGATCGAACAGACCACCAAGCAGTGTGCCGCCGCCTTCCACCATTATGTTCGTAACGTCTCGTTCCTCCGCAAGGAATTCAATGAGACGTTCGAGATCAATGTGCTCTTCCCGCACAGGGAATTGTTGGATATCTGCGCCGTTTCCAACGCCCCCATTCTGCAATAGGTCTATGCCCGGTCCTACGGCTAACAGCGTCTCGCCTGGTTCCTTGAGGAGTCGGGCCGTCGCTGGGAGTCTGCCGAGCGTATCCACGACCACCCGGAGGGGCTGACGTGCCAAAGGATTCCCTTTCTCATCACGTGCGGTGAGTCGGGGATCGTCGGCCAAGACCGTGCCGATGCCGACCATGATCGCATCGGTCCCCGCACGCATCTTGTGGACGTGCCACCTCGCCTTGTCTCCCGTGATCCACTTCGAGTCGCCCGTATGCGTGGCGATCTTCCCGTCCAAACTCATGGCGAATTTAGCAGTGATAAAGGGCCGGCCTGTGGTCACGAACTTCACCCACGCCTCAAGTTGTCGCTGGACTGCCGCCGCTTCCGCCCCAAAATGAGTCCGAATCCCTCCCGCTTCCAATCGTTCGAGACCACCACCGGCTACGTCAGGGTTTGGATCACGGACCGCAGCATGGACGGTGGATATGCCCGAGGTGATAATCGAGTCGGTACATGGCGGTGTGCGTCCGAGATGGTTGCACGGTTCGAGTGTGACATAGAGCGTCGCGCCGTTTGCAAATGAACCCGCCTGCTTGATGGCAACTACCTCCGCGTGATCGCCACCCGGCGGCTGTGTGAACCCCTCGCCCACGATCTCCCCGTTCTTCACGACGACGGCCCCGACTGCCGGATTGGGACTCGTTGAGCCGAGGGCCTGACTCGCGAGGGTCACCGCCCTTCGCATGTAGTTCATGGCCCTAGTCCGTGGAATTCTCGTCCTGGAAGTCCATGTACATACGGCTCGGAGTGGGAACGACCTGCCCTTGGTACTTGCTGCCCAAATCGGGAGAGCCGTAAAGCTGCTCGGCAGGCGTCGTGAGCGTCAGGAAAGAGAGTTGGCCTATCTTCATCCCTTGATAGAGCGTAATGGGCAGGTTGGCGACGTTGCTCAGTTCAAGCGTGAGGTGGCCCTTCCAACCTGGGTCCACATAACCCGCCGTCGAATGTATCAGTAGCCCGATGCGCCCCAGCGAACTCTTGCCCTCCAACCGCGCGACGAGATGGCCCGGTATCTCAATGTTCTCAAGGGTAGTGCCGAGCACGAACTCTCCCGGATGAAGAATGAAGGGCACGTCATCCCCCGTCTCTACCATCTCGGTGAGATCGGTCATGTCCTGCCCTATGTCGATGTACGGTCTGCGAGAGTTGCGGAACACGAGTATCTGCGGGCCTAGATGAACGTCCACGCTCGCAGGCTGAATGCACCCCTCCCCCAACGGATCGACAACGATACTCCCTCTATCGATCTCTTCACGAATTGTCCGGTCGCTCAGTACCATGCGTATGATTCCTGTTCGTATGTAGATGAGGGAGTGTTCCTGCGCGAGGATTGTAGCAATCTGCCCGACACACGCGCAACGAAACCGAGTAGCGTAAGACTGCCTTGGCACTCAGTCAATTCAAATGCGACGAACCGGCAGTTACCGCTTTATCCCCTCTCCCGTCGTGGGAGAGGGCTAGGGTGAGGGTGAAGATGTATCGCAAATTCTAGACTACGTTGACTAGGTACTAGCGCAGACATCTCCTTAATACTACCCATACGGAGAGAACTAAGAGCTTGATGTCCATCCATGGGCCAAGGGTCTCGATATACAAATTATCGTAGCGTAGCTTGTCTCGGGGCCGCGTCTGCGCAGTCCCGCGAGCTTGGGCTAACCCTGCTACACCGGGCCTCACTCTCACTCGCTCTGAAAACCCCGGTACATCGCGGCTGAACCGTTCTGCCAATTCAGGACGCTCCGGTCGTGGCCCGACGACGCTCATTTCGCCCCTCAAAATGTTAATCACCTGCGGAAGTTCGTCGAGGCGTAAGGCGCGGAGAAAACGTCCTACCCTCGTCGTCCGGCTGTCACGCTCCGCCGCCCAGACGGGCCCAGTCTCTGACTCCGCGTCTGAGACCATCGTGCGGAATTTGATGACTTGAAACCGCTTGCCGCTCCGTCCGACTCGCTCCTGAAGGTAGAAGGGCGGACCGCGGTCTCCAAGCCATATGGCGAGGGGAATTCCGATCCAAAGAACCATAAACAGGGGAAACAACAGCAAGTGGGCGAGGATAATGACCGCGAGGTCGAACGGGCGTTTATATCCGTCGTGAATCACGCCGGATCCGTTGGCTCCTGTCCCGTTTTTCCGTTTGGGCGTCATTACCCCTCATATCGCAAGCAGTGAAAGTCTGATAGGAGACCTTGCTTCCAGCGCGATTGTATCTTCGGCCCGAAGGTGATTCAACGGTCGGATTCAGAGTTGAGGGCTTAGCAACCATGTCCCACAGTCCTTTGAATCCCGCACTTTACACGTAACTGTTCAGACTTCGTGACAATGCCCGATACACACAAACACCATCATTCCCGCGTAGGGAGACCTTCGCATAACCCCGACCACTGTTATTGCTCTGAAAATAGCCGCCCTACCACCCCAACCGTCATTCCCGCGTACACGGGAATCCATGCCCTGGTCGTCTGCCAACCGAGGACGACGACTCCAACCTCATTTTTTGTGATTGGTGGTGTCGGTGACAACCGACATGAGCGATTGCTACGAAATAGGCCCCGACCAACCTCCCGTAGGGGCAACCCTTGGAGCCTGTCTCAGAAGTCCAGAGCGTACATTTCTCTAGCAAAGAGGGCAACGATTACCGCCGGTGTAGGTGTCATTCACTACGAAACACAAACGCCCTTACCGTCATTCCTGCGAAGGCAGGAATCCAGGATCTCCTGACAAGGGAGGTTGGCTACTTATGAGACGGTCTCCTTGTGGTTGCCCATCCTCTGCTCCGCTCACATTTTCATGATTGGTGGTGTCGGTGACAACCGACATGAGCGATTGCTACGAAAA
>JAPPDQ010000016.1:10166-10598 GCA_028875495.1 Chloroflexota bacterium | reverse complement strand
GGACATGGAACCCTCGTGGTCTCCCGACGGTGAGTGGATCGCTTTTCTCAGTCGGACGGAGGGGAAGACCGACATTCACCGTGTGAGGCCGGACGGGTCCGGCCTGACCAGCCTAACTGTTCACCCCGCCCAACTGTACTCTCGACCGATCTGGTCGCCGGACGGTACGAAGATCGCCTTTACCTCGAATCGGGACGCCGATCCTCCACCGCAGCTCGGGCCCACCCCGGTACCATTCCATAGCGACGCGCCGGAATTTCCCGGAGCCGCGCCACGACCGGAACTGTACGTGATGAACGCCGACGGCAGCGGCCAAACGAGACTCACCTTCAACTTCTTCTTCGATGGCAATCCGACTTGGTCGCCGCTTCGGGACCGCCCAACACCTGGAGTGCTATATCTACTGGAACGGTCCCACTGGCTTCAGCAGCC
>JAPPDQ010000016.1:1069-10156 GCA_028875495.1 Chloroflexota bacterium | reverse complement strand
CTTGTATTTCAGTCGCGAGAGGATGGAGACCACGAGATCTATGTCGTTAACGCCGACGGCTCCGGCCTCACCAAACTCACGGATAATGAGGACGCCGACGTCTTCCCGGCCTGGTCGCCCGATGGCCGGGTTATTGCCTTCTCCTCGAACCGTCCGAAGTCCGGGTTCGGCAGTGAGCTTACCGAAGCCGCACGACGAGATGACGCCACAGCAGGCAATCCCGTCGACTTTGAAATCTACATCATGGACCCCGACGGGAACGACATACTCAACCGCACTCAGACAACCAGCTTGGAGGACTCCAGGCCATCCTGGTCTCCGGACGGCGCGTGGATTGCCTTTGAGGGTCGACCGAACTTTCCCACCGAAGATACTTTGGTGAGCGCCGGCGCCGACATCTATGTGATGCAGTTTGAAGGGGGAAATTTGAGAAATCTCACAAATGCCCAAACGAAGAATCTCGATGGGAATCGAGGGCCCATCGTTTGGTCGCCCAACGGGAGCTACATCGCCTTCGTAACTGAACGCTACGGCTCCCCCCAGATTCAGATGGTGCGGATCTTCAATTCTTCCTAGAGCGGGTCGGGCGAGGGTTCGGGCTCACTCGTCCTTCGGCGAAATTTCGAAATTCCACATATCTGAGGAATATCGGCCCTCGTATAGGGGGACGTGATCGCTCCGCAGCAGAGGCATCGGCAACTGTTCCACGCACCCTGGTGACGGGAAGAGCCGATTGACATCTTCCAGTTCGGTGTCCTTCTCCTGGATGAGCACCTTGAATCCGCCAAGACCATCAGGATCGACCAGGTCCCTCAGCGCCGTGGCGTTGGCGCGAACGTCACGAGGCGATATATCCCGGTCGCGCAGACGGTCGGCCCACACCTTCAGTCCCAGCCGATTGAGGTATTCCGCCTGCGCCATCAGGCAAAGCGGCTCTAGGCCGACGTTGCGACCCTCGTCGATCACCGTGGTGAAGTCGACGTGCGCGGTGATGTCCTGACGGCCTATCCACTGGTACGGGCTGGAGCCGGACGTATGCTTGTAGTACGTCTGGAGGGTGCCGCGTGAACGTTCGGGCGAGTACAGTTCTTTCGACTTGCGCCCGTAGTCGATGGTGACGACGAATCCGCTCCCAATGATCTCGGATACCCGCCTTGCCCATTCACCGATTCGAAGGTTGATTTCGCCTCGCCTGCCATTGGGCAACTCCAAGCCGAGCCTATCGAGTCGTTGGGCAAGCGCAGGCGTCGACGGATCGCCGGTAACGGAGCGAAACTTACCGTCAGGGTCCACATCGACAAAGAGCTCGACGAGAGTTCCATTTTCGATTTCGAAGCGGTGTACGGGAAAGGCGTCTATTAGCTCGTTGGACAGGACGCAGCCGACTGCTCCACGGGGAGTCTCGTCGCCTGCCTTGTCCACAGTGACATAGCGCATTGACTGAGCGAAGGTAGACAGGTGTTGGCGCGCAAAGCCGATGATGTCCCGGGCCATGAGGCCGCTGCCGGCGCCCATCTCCACGACGTGGAATGGGACAGGACAATCCAGAGCCTCCCACATGATCTCTAGCTGGACGGCAACGAGCGCGCTGAAGGCGGGGTGGGCGGAAGGACTGGTGTAGTAGTCCCTGTGGGCCGGGTCTCGCCGGTCCTGCGTGTAGTACCCGCCGTTCGGGTGATAGAGCGCCACCTCCATGAACTCGGCAAACGTGATGGGACCGTTTGACGCGATGCGCCCGCGAATCTCGGCCTCAGGGGTGCGCCCCATGTGAGTGCAACTCTCCATGTAACCAAAAGGGACACCTCTTGGGGTGTCCCTAGACCTATCTCATCTATCGTGTCGGTGTCTAACCGGACTTGGTCCCCGCTCGTGCCGCGCTCGCGTTCTTATTGGCGGCGTTCTTCTTCGCCCTGGAACCGTCTCTGTCCCAACCGGAAATCGGGACGGAATTCTTGAACTCTCCCACAGCGCCGCAGTCCATGCATGTGCCCATGCTGGTGGGTCCATTCGGACTCTCGATCATCCAGCGATGCGAGCAAGCATCACTAGCTGCGGCCTGTTCCTGCTCCGGCACTGCACACCCCCTCCGTGCGCTCTGGATCCCTACGTACGATCCTCGATAGGAACGTACTCTACGTCTTCCGGCCCGTTGTACAGGAGCCGTGGACGGAGAATGTCTCTTGCCGTTAATTGTTCGACGATGTGCGCCGCCCAGCCCGGCATTCGACCAATCGCGAACAGGGGCACAAAGAGGTCTTCGGGAATTCCGAGAAGAGAATAGACCGCTCCCGCCCACAGGTCGACGTTCGGATTCAACCCGGCGCGCGACCTGCGCTGCATCGCCTTGGTCTTGGTCACCGCATCGATGATGCTGTACCACTTGGTCTGACCTTCCCGCTCACCGAGGGCCTTCGCGCCTGCGCGCAAGTGCTTCGCGCGCGGGTCCACATCCTTGTATACCGCGTGACCGAAGCCCATTATTCGCTCACGGGCCTCGAGCTTGGCATTTACGTACGCTTCTGCGTTCTCGACGCTCCCTATCTCCTCCGCCATTCTCATTGCGCCTTCGGCAGCCCCTCCGTGTCGGGGCCCCTTCAGCGTGGCAATCGCGGCGGTTAGAGCAGCATAGAAGTCGGCGCGTGTGGAGGCAGCCACCCTCGCTACGAAGGTCGAAGCGTTGGCCCCATGCTCCGCGTGCAGGACGAAGTCCTTGTCGATCAAGCGAGCATCCAGCGGATCGGGCGTCTCTCCTTTGAGCATGTACAGGAAGTTGGCGGCGTGGTCAAGTTCACCGTTCGGCGCGATCGGTTCATTGCCGGTGCGCAGGCGATGGTGGGCCGCAACTATGGTAGGGAGAGCAGCCGTCATGTGCACACCCTTTGTCAAGGCTCCCTCAGGAGTAACGTCCATGACATCGGCGTCGGACAGCCCCATGATGGATACTGCAGTCCGCAGGACATCCATCGGATGGGCGTCCTTGATTAAGTCGATGACTTGAAGGACTTCATCGGGGAGGGCACGAGAAACCTTGAGATCAGAGGTGAAGCAGTCGAGCTGAGAGGAGGTGGGAAGCGCCCCGTACAGAAGCAGATAGCTGGTCTCTTCGAAGGTGGAGTGTTCGGCGAGGTCGTCAATGGTGTAGCCACGGTAGAGCAACTTTCCGGGTTTTCCGACGATCAGGCTCGTCGTCGTGCGGTCGAAGTAAACGTCCCGGAAACCCTTCTTCAGCTCCACTTTGGAGTCTTTGGCCATTGACGCCGGAACCTCCACAACACGGCGCGGGGATCACTTCAGATGCCTACACGCCGCTTAGAACAATCATCGAAAATGCCCGCTCCCAAGGGGCCTGAAATCGTCTCAGACAGCTCGGAAAGGGCTAAGGAATCGTAGCATCGAACCGTGCGTAAGTCAAGGATTGCGGCATGCACAAGCACTATGATTCAACCACTGCCAAACAGCATGGACGCCTGTACGAAGTGACTCAGCGGATTAGGATAAAACCACTGGAATACGCTTCAACATCGGGAGTCCGTGTGCGCGAGCGTCCCGATCCGGAAGGATACTTACCCTGCAGGCATCTCCGGTCGCGGGGCCCGCGTGCGTCGTCGGGCGACTTTGAGACGGGCCTGCGAGCGTCTTACCGATGCGAGGGCGCGCTCCAAGTCGAATGCGGAAGAAGCCGATGCGATTCGCTCCTCGGCTCGCTTGACGGCTTCCTCGGCGCGGGCCTCATCAATCTCCTCAGCTCGCTCGGCCGTATCCGCAAGAATCGTCGCCTTGTCACCGATGACCTCGAGGAATCCGCCGCTGACGGCGATGTAGGTCTGCTCTTCCCCCTTGTCGACGCGAATCTCGCCCGGCTGCATGATGGTCAGCAGGGGGGCGTGACTCGGCAGGACGCCGAGCTCTCCGACGACTCCGGGGGCGACAAGCACATCCACCTCTTCGGAGTAGACGACCCGTTCGGCAGTTACTATTTCGAGTGTCAGCGGCATCGCTTGTCCTTACTACTCCTCGGCGGCCATCCGCTCGCCCTGCTCACGGGCCTCGTCGATGGTGCCCACCATGTAGAAGGCCTGCTCCGGCAGGTCATCGTGCTGTCCGGCGAGAATCTCGGTGAAGCCTCGCACGGTCTCGCGAATGGGCACGTAGCGGCCTTCCTGTCCGGTGAACTGTTCGGCCACAAAGAACGGCTGGGTGAGGAATCGCTGGATCTTCCGGGCGCGAGCGACAGCCTGCCGATCCTCCTCGGAAAGCTCCTCAACACCCAGAATCGCGATGATGTCCTGGAGGTCGCGGTATCGCTGGAGTACCTGCTGCACACCACGCGCGGCATCGTAGTGCTCTTGGCCGACGATCGCGGGTTCGAGAATTCGTGAGTTCGAGGACAGAGGGTCGACTGCCGGGTACAGGGCCTGCTCCGACAGGGCGCGGTCGAGAGAGAGAGGTCACGGCGGCGAGGTGTCCGGAGGTCGGCACGGTGCCGGGGTCGGTGTAGTCGTCGGCGGGAACGTAGATGGCCTGGAACGAAGTAATCGAGCCGCTACCGCTCGACGTGATCCTCTCCTGGAGGTCGCCCATCTCCGTGCCGAGGGTCGGCTGGTACCCGACCGCGGAAGGCATCCGTCCGAGCAGGGCGGAGACCTCCATACCCGCAAGGATGTAGCGGTAGATATTGTCGATGAAGATCAGGACGTCCTGACCGCGTTCCTCTTTGAAGTACTCCGCCATGGTCAGACCGGTGAGGCCTACGCGGGCGCGAACGCCGGGCGGCTCGTTCATCTGGCCGAACACGAGCATCGTGCTGCCGAGCACTCCGGACTCCTTCATCTCGCCCCAGAGGTCGTTGCCCTCGCGGGAGCGCTCGCCCACTCCGGCGAATACGGACACACCCTGGTGCTCCGCGCCGATGTTTCGGATGAGCTCCTGAATGATGACGGTCTTTCCCACGCCAGCGCCGCCATAGGCCCCGACCTTACCGCCACGGGTGAACGGCGAAATGAGGTCAAAGACCTTGATGCCCGTTTCGAGCACGTCGACCGTCGTGGCCTGCTCGTCGAATGCGGGGGGCTTGCGGTGGATGGGCCAGTTGTTCTCGGACTCAACCTCTTCCAAGTTGTCGAGCGTCTCGCCGAGTGCATTGAACAGGCGACCAAGCGCGGGCTCGCCGACGGGGACCGTTACGGGAGCGCCCGTGTCGACGGCCTCAGTGCCTCGCTGGAGGCCGTCGGTGCCGCCGAGGGCTAGGCAGCGTACCCAGTTGTTGCCGACGTGCTGCTCGACCTCAAGCACCAGACGCTCGCCGTTGAGGTCCGTATGCAGCGCGTTGTAGATCGCCGGCATCTCCTCCGGCGGAAACTCTACGTCCACCACCGTACCGATCACCTGCGTAACCGTTCCTGTCGCCATGAAACCCTCCTGCGTATCAAG
Organism: Chloroflexota bacterium; assembly: GCA_028875495.1. GTDB lineage: Bacteria > Chloroflexota > Dehalococcoidia > Lucifugimonadales > VXLM01 > VXLM01. Next base: position 4,726 of record JAPPDQ010000016.1, on the reverse strand, counting down.
ATCTACGCGATACGCAATACTTTTCTACTCTCTATGCTTCGACGGCCGCCGCGCCGCCCACGATGTCCAACAACTCGGACGTGATCGACTCCTGGCGGGCCTTGTTCATTTCCAACGTGAGGTCGGAAACCATGTCGTTGGCGTTGTCCGTCGCGTTTCTCATCGCCACCATTCTGGCCGACTGCTCGCTCGCAACGCTCTCCAGGACCGCGTGGTAGACCTGCATGTCCACGAAGCGCGGCAGCAGAGCGGCCATCACGGTGAGCGGGTCGGGCTCGTAGATGTAGCCGACCATGTCCTTGTACTCTAACTCGGCGGGGACGACGGGCAGAAGCGGCTGGACAACCGGCCTCTGTGTGACCGTGCTCACGAAGTCGGCGTAGGCCAGATACACGGCGTCCACGCGCTCTTCGCTGTATTCGTCGTTCACAAGAGTGGCGATTGGTCGAACGTCCTCAAGCTCGGGACGGTCGCCGAGGTCGCTGAAGACGGCCCGCACGTCCTGTCCCGTCCTTACCAGGAAGTCGCGGCCCTTGCGTCCCACCGCTATGACGCTGGTCTCGACGCCTTCCTTCTGTCGCTCCAAGATGAACTCGCCGACGACGCGGTTGATCCGGCTGTGGAGTCCGCCCGTGAGTCCGCGGTCGGGGGTTATCACCACGATCTCCGCCCGCTTGATCTCGCGGCGGCGGAGCAAGGGATGGATGTACTCCTCGTCGTCCGGGGCGGGCTGGGCCGCAAGGTCGGCGAGGAGGCTGCGCATGTCCTCAGCGTACGGCCTGCTCTGCAAGGCCATTTCCTGGGCGCGGCGCATCTTCGATGCCGCGATCATCGACATCGCCTTCGTTATCTTCGCCGTATTCTCGACGCTTCGGATGCGCCGCCTAAGCTGTCTTACGCTTGGCAATTTCTCTTCCCTACCGCAGGGCCTGCTTCAGCAGTGTCAGCACCGATTCCGGGCCTTCGGCCTGCACCACTTTGATCTTCGGCTGTTTCCTCAGGACTTCGCCTCTCAGCTCGGTCCGCTCCTTTTGTGTCATGTCTGCCATCAGAATGGCGTCGAACTCGGACGACGCCGCGAGGTCGATGGCTATATCGTCGTGCAGCGTTCCCGTCACGGAGTAGCCACTACCCTCAAGAGTCGAGGTTACGGTGTCCATATCGTCCGTGTCCCTTCCGACTACGAGGACTCGACGCTGCTCTTGCATTTCGATCTAGTACGGCACGCTCTCCTTGAAGTCTTGGATGGCCTTATTCAGCGATTCGCCGGTCTCGTCCGTAACATCCTTGGCATCGGCGATGCTATCGAGGATCTCCGGGTGGTTGGAGCTTATGAAATCGTGGAACGCTCGTTCAAAGCTGATGACCTTGGATATCTCGACGTCGTCGAGGTGGCCGTTGATGAGGGCGAAGAGGATGGTGACCTGCTGCTCCATTCGCAGCGGAACGCTCTGGTCCTGCTTGAGAACCTCGACTGCGCGCTGGCCTCGTTCGAGCTGCCTTCGGGTAGCCGCGTCTAGGTCGGAGGTCCCGAATTGCGCGAAGGTAGCGAGCTCGCGGTACTGTGCGAGTTCGATACGCATACGACCGGCCACACCCTTCATGCCTCGCGTCTGGGCGCTTCCTCCGACGCGAGATACCGAGAGACCTGCGTTCACGGCGGGGCGGATGCCCGACGCGAACAACTCAGGCTCCAGATAGATCTGGCCGTCCGTGATGGAGATCACGTTGGTCGGAACGTATGCCGACACGTCGCCAGCCAGCGTCTCGATGATCGGCAGGGCCGTAAGGGAACCGCCGCCGAGATCTTGCGATACGCGGGCGGCCCGTTCGAGCAGCCTGCTGTGGAGGAAGAACACGTCGCCGGGATAGGCCTCGCGTCCAGGAGGTCGCCTGAGCAGAAGGGACATCTGGCGATAGGCCCACGCATGTTTCGACAGGTCGTCGTACATGATGAGGGCGTCCTGGCCCTTGTACATGAAGTACTCGCCCATGGCACAGCCTGTATAGGGAGCGAGATACTGGAGGGGTGCAGGATCGGAGGCGTTGGCGGCCACGATGATGGAGTAGTCCATCGCGCCGGTCTGCTCCAATATAGCCTGCAGCTGGGCGACCTTGCCGACCTTCTGGCCGATGGCGACGTAGATGCAGATGAGGTCGCCACCCTTCTGGTTGATGATCGTATCGGTGCAGATGGCTGTCTTGCCGGTTGAGCGGTCGCCGATGATGAGCTCGCGCTGTCCGCGGCCTATCGGCACCATCGCGTCGATCGCCTTGACGCCGGTCTGCATTGGGACATTCACCGGCTCGCGGGAGGCCACGTCCGGGGCGAGGAACTCGACGGGCCTCGTCTCGGTCGTGCGGATCGGCCCCTTGCCGTCGATGGGCCTGCCGATACCGTCCACGACCCGGCCAAGCAGAGCCTCGCCGACGGGCACCTCGGCGACGCGACCGGTACCGCGCACCTCGCTGCCTTCCTTGACCGCGAGCGGGTCGCCCATGATGACGGCGCCCACGCTGTCCTCTTCGAGGTTCAGCGCCATTCCAATGACGCCGCCCTCGAACTCAAGGAGCTCGTTCGCTCCGACGCCGGAGAGGCCGTGAACCCGGGCGATGCCGTCTCCCACCTCCACGACGGTGCCAACGTCGACCATGGTGAGTTCCTGACCGAACTCCTCGATCTGACGCTTGATTACGGACGCTATGTCCTGTCCTCGTACTGCCATATAATCCTCCGGCTATAGCGCATTGCTCGTCATGAGTTGGCAATACGCGCTTTGTTCTATCCGATTTGTTCCACTACCTGCCGGTGCATGTTCCTCAGTTTGCTGCGCACGCTCCCGTCGATGACACGGTCGTTCAGCCGCGCGACGATGCCGCCGATAAGCTCCGGCTCAACATAGGTGCGCAGGCTGACCTCGCTTCCAACGATGCCGCTCAGGAGCCGGGACACTTCGTTCTGCTGAGCGTCGTCCAACGGCACGGCCGTCGTGACGTCGGCCCACTCGATGCCGCGATGACGGTCGACCATAACGGTGAACTGCTCCAAGATGCCGGGCATAAGCAACGTCATATTCTTCGTTGCCAGAAGGGCGAGAAGGTTTACCGCCAGTGTGCTCACCGATTCGCCAACCAACTGTTGAATAGTCTCTAGCTTCTTTGCTTCAGGCACCTGCGGGGCGTCGAGGAACGCGGCAACCTCGCTGTCTTCGAGCAGGTCGGCCAACGTCTGCAGGTCTTCCACCCACATGTCGAGGCTGTCGTGCTCCAGTGCGATCTGGAACACTGCCTGTGCGTACCTTCTTGCCGACGGATATCGCGGCATGTTCTCTCGTCTACTCCGTTTCGTTGCGCGGCAGTCCGTAGTCTTTAGCCGTCACGAACGTGCCTCCCAAATACTCCTCAATCTCAAAAACATCTTGAGGAGGTCGGGCTAAGGTCTATCCTTTTCCGATGGTCCCGCTCTCTTCGAGCACCCTGTCGATAATGTCGCGGTGGTCCGACTCGCTGAGCGAACGCTCCACCACGCGCTCTGCTGCGCTGATGGCGAGTCCGGCGAACTCCTGTCGCAGGTCTTCGATGGCAGCGTCGCGTTCACGCTGAATATCGGCCTCGGCCTTCGCCCGTTCGGCGGCTATCTCGTCTCTTGCCTTCGCC
>JAPPDQ010000016.1:0-1059 GCA_028875495.1 Chloroflexota bacterium | reverse complement strand
TTGCCTTGGCCGTCGCCGCGGCGCGGAAGCGGGCGGCGACGTCTCGGGCCTGGGCAGTCATCTGCTGGCCTTCCTCGCGCGCCTTCCGTATGTCCTCTTGCATCTGCTCCTGGCTGGCAGCAGCCTGCTCTTTCGCGCTCTCAGCCGCCTCGAGGCTCTCCTTGATCTTGGCCGAGCGCTCGTCTATGACTTTGAGCAGCGGCTTGTAGAGCAGCTTGCTGAGGATGAACAGCAGGACGAGAAAGCCGACGATCTGCGCAATCAACTGCGGCAGGTGTAGTCCTAGGGCTTCCATGCTCTCTCCTTGACGCGAAGGCTGCCGGCCCTTTCAAGGCCGTACCTCAGCGTCGGTTCACCTATTTGGCGTGCTTACGCTACGAAAATCAGCAGGGCCGCGACGACGAGCGCGTAGATCGCGATCGCTTCCGCGAACACGATTGCAAGAATCATGTTGGCGCGGATGCCGTCCCCGGCCTCGGGATTCCGACCGAGGGCTTCCATCGCCTTGCCGGCCAGCATTCCGATACCCAGTCCGGGCCCAATAGCACCGACTCCCATCGCTATCGCAGCCGCCAAGGTCTTGATATCTCCTTCAATCATCCTGATCTCCTTCTTGAGGTTCTCGTTTCGGTTAGTTGCCAGGTATTTAGTGGTGCTCGCCGTCATGAGCGACGACCGCCATCGACGCGAACACGAGGGTCAGTACTGAGAAGACTATTGCTTGCATGAATCCCACGAAAAGCTCCAGCCCGAGGAACGGAATGAGTCCGATCACAGGCAGGAGGAACGCCATGATGATGAGCAGCATTTCTCCGGCGAAGATGTTTCCGAACAGCCTGAAGGTGAAGCTGACGATCCGCGCAAGCTCGCCGATGATCTCAAGGAGACCGACGATCAACATGATCGGTCCCTGTTTGAAGTTGATGTACTTGCCAATGTGGCCGAATATGCCCAGGGTGCTCAGGCCCCACCAGTGGATCGCGACCATCGCTATGAGAGCGAGGGCCAGCGGGGTGTTGATGTCGGTGTTGGCGCCTTTGGAGCGCACCCCGCAGATGA
>JAPPDQ010000435.1 GCA_028875495.1 Chloroflexota bacterium | reverse complement strand
CCCCGGCGGCGACCTTACCGCGCCAATCGCCAGCGGCACCTTCCCCACAGCCGGTATGGTTGTCACCCCCTGCAGCATGGCCACGGTCGCGGCTATATCCAGCGGATTCGCCGACAATCTCCTTCGCCGAGCCGCTGACGTTACCTTAAAGGAGAGGCGTCCCCTCGTCATAGTCCCCCGCGAGACGCCCTTGACCGAGACCCATCTGGAGAACATGGCGCGCTTGGCGAGGCAAGGCGTCGTCGTCCTCCCCCCGCACCCGCCGTTCTACCTGGGCGACGGTTCAATCCGACACACCGTGGACTTCATCGTTGAGAGGACGATGGTCGCACTCGGACTGACCGACCGAATGCCGCAGGGCATGACCTACCGCGAGCCCGAACGCTACCCTTGAATCTCCCTCTCCGACCCCCTACAATCCCTCTCATTCAGCTCCTTCCGGAGACTCCTGTCCGATGATCCCATGCCATGAAGCCGTGCAATTCCTCAGCGAGTCGCGTGGAGACGCAGTCGTCGTCAACACCATGACCCCCAGCCGGTACTGGAAGGACATCACTGACAACCCAGACTACGACCTCCCAATCGCGGGCGGGATGGGAAAGGCCTCCTCGATGGCGCTGGGTCTAGCTCTTTCTCGGCCGGACAAGAAGATATGGTGCATGGACGGCGACGGCAGCCTGCTCATGAACCTTGGCACCCTCGTGACTGTCGCTGGGCAGGCCCCGGCCAACCTCGTCCACTTCGTCTTCGACGACGAGGCCTACCAGACGACGGGCGGACAACCCGTCCCCGGAGCCGGGATATACGACTTCAAGACCATCGCCCAGGGAGCGGGATATCTCCACGCCTACCAGTTCGACGACCTCGAGCACTTCAAGACCGATCTCCCCACCGTCCTCCAAGACAACGGCCCCATCATGGTCGTCCTCAAGATAGATTACCCCGACGGCGGCCCCCCGTTCTCAATGGCCAACACCAAGGCCGCCGTAGCGCGACTCCGTTCGGCCCTGGCAAAAGACGCCTAGTCACCGAAACCTCTTAATCCCACTGCATAAGGCCTGTACCGTAGCTGTTGATACACTCAAAGGGCTTGGCATGGTTGACAATCGAACCTAAAGGTTCGATACTAATCCCATGAACGGGCGGGAGTTCATTAGGCGAGTAAGGCGGTACGCTAGAAATACCGGACAAACCTTTTCTATCGACTCTCGTCGCGGCAGGGGAAGCCATGAGATCGTCTACATCGGTAACCGAAGAACCGTCGTAAAGCACTCGGAGATCGGCCCCGGTCTGCTGGCGTCCATGCTCAAGGACCTTGAGATCGACAGGAGGGACTTTTGAACCATGAGGTATGTGTATCCATGCGTTCTGCATCAAGAAGAGGGCGAGGGATATTGGGTGTCCTTCCCTGACGTCAAAGGCGCAAACACGGGCGGTTCCACCCGTGAAGAGGCACTTGAAATGGCTGAAGACGCCCTCGTGGCTGCCCTCGGCGGATACTATTATCTTGGAGAAGACATTCCGTTGCCGAGCTCCATCGGTGAAGGACAGGAGCCCGTCCCGCTCCGGCCTATCGCGGCCGCGAAGGTGGCGCTCAACGTCGCAATGCGCGACCAGGGCGTGACGAAGGTAGCTCTGGCTAAACGACTGGGAGTCAGCGAGGCCGCCGTCCGAAAGCTCTGCAACCCCGACCATCGCTCCCACATCAGCACCGTCGAAAGGGCGCTCCACGCCGTCGGTCGTGGGCTCATAATTGAAGACGCGCCCTGGCCCTCGCCGCCTTCCGTCCAGACATCAACGGCTGAAGGTAGCGGACGCGCCGCATAGCGCCTGCTAAATCTGAAGTTTGGAAGAAGATGCGGCATCCAGCCGACACTCTCCCGTAGAGAGATTTCTACGAGCGCCTCGGCTTCAAGCAGGCAACTGAGCGCTCGCGAGCCCGCAATATCTGGAGCTTCCGTCCGCCCTCCAACGCGGCCACGAGCCTGAACGCAGTATAATCGTTCCAGTGCATTCCCCCGAAAGGACATCGCAACGGACATGAACTGGCGCGAACTGCAAAACAAGAACATCACCCTGATCGGCGGCGCAGTATCGGGCGGACTCGATAGCTGCACGTCGACCCACTGGCTCACGAGCAAAGGGTTCGACGTGACCGGCGGCACGGTCGATCTCGGGCAACCGGACGAAGAGAACATCGGCGCCATCGCCGACCGGATGCGAGGCTGCGGCGCCGTCGACGCCTTCATCGTTCCAGCGCACGAGGCTCTGGCCGATGCCGGGCTGAAGGTGATCCAAGCGCAGGCCCGCTACGAGGGCGGATACTGGAACACCACCGGAATCGCCCGGCCCGTCACGGTGCAGGCATTGCTCCAGGAGTTTGAGACGCGGGACATCCCCGTCCTCTTCCACGGCGCCACCGGGCGCGGCAACGATCAGGTGCGCTTCCAGATCGCTACCAATATGCTCAGGCCCGACATGGACGTCTACGCCCCCTGGCGCGACCCGGAGTTCGTCGCCGAGTTCCCCGGTAGACAGCAGATGCTCGAATACTGCGAGAAGCACGACCTGCCGATCAAGCCCGCTGCGGAGTCGCGTTACTCCACCGACGCCAACTTCCTCGGACTCACGCACGAGGCCGGAGACCTCGAGGACGTGACGGTATCGCCCTTCTTCGTCGAACCCGGCATGGGCGTGTGGGCATGGGACGCGCCCGACACGCCACAGTCCGTGACGGTCCGTTGGGAGGAAGGCGATCCGAAGTCAATCGACGGTGAGACCGGCAGCGTAGCCGAGCTATTCGAGAAAGCCAACACCGTCGCAGGAGCGCACGGCCTGGGAATCGGCCTCCATACCGTGGAAAACCGCTTCGTCGGCATCAAGTCGCGCGGCATCTACGAGGCCCCGGGCATGGAGCTGCTCGGCCAGACCTACGATCTGCTGCTCCAGTTCGTCCTCGACCGCCGCGCCCGCCAGCTATTCGACCAACTGTCGGCATTCATTTCCAACCAGATATATCAGGGTTACTGGCTTGACCTCGGCACTACTGCCGCCCTCGCGGCATTGGGGCCCATCAACCGGCTCGTAACGGGAACCGTGACCGTCCGCCTCTACAAGGGCAACCTCTCCTTCGAGACCGCCGAGGACACGCCGGAGGCTATGCCGCACTCCCTCTACACCGACGACTCCTCCATGGAGGCGCTCGGCTCCTACGACCACGCCGACGCCGAGGGCTTCCTTAAAGTCCTCGAAGTATCCGCCCGAAACGTGGGCAGCCGACAGTATCCACAATTGGGCAGGTAGGCCCGCCGTACATACATGGGTTAGTCGCGCATTTGACACGGGTCGAGCCCCCACTATCGGGAAGTGAGAGGGTATACGCCGTGCGAATACCCGCGCTGAGGCGAAGCGGCCCGAGAAATTCAAGGCCCTCTCCTCGCTCTTCGCGCACTCTGTATTGAATCCCGAAACGAAAAGGAAGATATCGTCCCATTGTTGCTGGAGAATCACGAGAGCAAGGTGACCACGCGCATCGTGGCCTCCCGGATGTGTGGGCATTTGCTCCGCTTGACACGTTAGAAACAATAGTATAGTGTTGCACACGGGCTCGCCCCTGCTTCGGGCGGGGGCCGTGTACTGTTGTATGTGGTAACGCAGGGCCCGTAGCAAGAACGGACCGGCAGGCGGCATCGTCTAGCGAAACTGAAGGTGGTGCGTATGGCAGAGCAAGTTGCCGCGAATACCTCGCAAGCGCAGCTCGACGAGGAAGAATTCACAGTTGCCACGCAGTGGCAGTTGATGTGGTGGAGGTTCAGAAAACACAAGCCTGCGGTCTTCTCTGGCGTCGTTCTCGCCTTCTTCTACCTGATGTTCCCTCTGGCGGAGTTCCTCGGCACCGGCGACCCTGCAAAAATATCGGAGCAATACCATTACCTCAGGCCTCAGCCCATTCGCTTCTTCGACGGAGGCTCTTTCCGGCCGCACGTAAACGGACTTAATCCCTACCGCGACCCGAAGACTTTCCAGCGAAAGTATGAAGAGAATCCCGATGAAAAGATCGATATTGGGTTCTTCACTCAGGGCTTCAGGTACAAGTTCCTGGGCTTCATCGATACCGACCGACATCTCTTCGGCTTTAGCGATCCGACCGTCTACGATGAAAGACCGTCGCTTTTCATTCTTGGAAGTGACGATGTGGGCCGCGATTCTTGGTCCAGGCTACTGCTCTCGAATCGCGTATCCCTCTCCATTGGTCTCCTTGGGGTAGCGATTTCATTCGTCTTCGGTGTCGTCATGGGCGGCATATCAGGCTATTACGGCGGATGGGTCGACACTCTTATCCAACGCATAATCGAGGTCATGAGCGCGATTCCCACTCTGCCTCTGTGGATGGGGCTTTCCGCCGCCGTTCCTCAGCACTGGACGGTGCTCCAAGTCTATCTTGCGATCACGGTCATCCTTTCCATCTTCGGATGGACAGGCATGGCCCGCACGGTCCGGGGCAAGTTCCTCGCACTTCGTGAGGAGGACTACGTTATGGCCGCCCGCATCGCGGGCGCCTCAGAAAGCCGGATCATGTTCCGGCACATGCTTCCCGGCTTCTACAGCCACCTCATTGCCAACATAAGCCTCTCGATTCCGGGCATGATTATCGGAGAGACGAGCCTGAGCTTCCTCGGTCTGGGTCTGCGACCGCCTGCGGTCAGCTACGGCATCATGCTGATTCAAGCGCAGCAGCCCACCGTTGTGGCCCTCTACCCATGGTTGATGTTCGTGGCCGTTCCGGTTATCGTCGTGATCCTTGCATTCAACTTCTTGGGTGACGGTCTGCGAGACGCCGCGGATCCATACGGCAAATAACACAGAGCGAGCATATGACTACCTCAACAAACGGAAGCAGACTTGCAGAAGATACGATCATTCAGATCAATGATCTGAAGATCTACTACCCGACCGACGAAGGCGTCGTGCGGGCCGTCGACGGCGTCGACTTTGAAATCAAACAGGGCGAAACCCTTGGGGTGGTTGGCGAGAGCGGCTGCGGCAAGAGCACGGTCGGTCGCGCAGTCCTGAACATCATCGACAAGCCGGGGCGCGTCGAAGATGGGGAAATTCTCTGGCGCCTGCCCGACGAGCGAGAGATCGACATCACAACTCTCGATCCCAACAGCAGGCTCATGCGAGCCATCCGCGGTGCAGGCATTGCCCTGATATTCCAGGAGCCGATGACCTCTTTCAGTCCCCTCCACACTGTGGGTAACCAGATCGGCGAGGCAATCAGGCTCCACACCGACCTTTCTGAACAGGGTATCGAGGACCGGTCCATCGAACTCCTGCAGATGGTCGGCATTCCGAACGCCGAGCAGCGACTCAAGGAGTACGCCTTCCAGCTCAGCGGAGGCCTTCGACAGCGCGCCATGATCGCTATGGCCCTCTCCGCCGAACCTCAGCTCCTCATCGCCGACGAGCCCACAACCGCACTCGACGTCACCACCCAGGCACAGATACTTGAGCTCCTGAGACAGCTCCAGGAAGAAAACGGAATGGCCGTCATCCTCATCACCCACAACTTGGGCGTCATCGCGGAGATGGCCGACCGCGTCGTCGTCATGTACCTCGGCAGAGCCGTCGAGTCCGGTCCCGTCGAGGATATCTTCTATAACCCGCAGCATCCTTACACCCAGGGCCTGCTCAGATCGATACCCAGCATCTACACCCGGAGCGTGGAGCGGTTGCCCTCCATTCGAGGGACCATCCCACACCCCTTCAACAGGCCCTCTGGATGCACCTTCCGCCCGCGATGCCCCAACTACATCGAAGGCGTCTGCGATCGAAACGTCCCCGTATTCCAACCCCTAGAAGGAACCAACCAAATGGTTAGTTGCTTCCTTCATCATCCCCCGGAAGAGGTAGGTACAAGTGGCTGAGGAGACTATCGACCAGACCGACAGTTACATAGCGGAACGACGCAATCTTCTCGACGTTCAGAATCTCCGCAAGTACTTCCCCATCACTCGAGGGTTCCTCAAGAGAGTGATAGGCCACGTCCGAGCCGTTGACGACGTGAGCTTCACTATCCAGCAGGGCGAGACCCTCGGTCTCGTGGGCGAAAGCGGCTGCGGCAAGACCACCACCGCCCGCTGTATCATGCGTGCCATCGACCCCAGCAGCGGTGAAATTCTCTACCGGACCGAGGATGGACAAGTCCTGGACATCGGCGCAATCGGCAAGGGCCCCCTGCGCGAGCTCCGCAAAGACATGCAGATGATCTTCCAGGACCCGTTCACGTCACTGAACCCTCGCATGTCCCTTTTGGATATCGTCGGAGAGCCTCTGCTTGTCCACGGTGAACGGAGCATGAGAGTTCGCTCCGAGCGCGTAGCGGAGCTGCTGCGTCTCGTCGGCCTGCGCCCCGAGTACATGCGCCGCTTCCCCCACGCCTTCAGCGGCGGCGAGCGCCAGCGCATCGGCATCGCCAGGGCATTGGCCCTAAACCCGCGCTTGGTCGTCGCGGACGAGCCCGTCTCGGCCCTCGACGTCTCAGTGCAGGCCCAGGTCATCAACCTGCTCTCCGACCTTCAAGAGCAGCTCAGCCTCACATACCTCTTCGTCGCGCACGACCTTAGCGTCGTCCGGCATATCTCCGACCGCGTCGCCGTCATGTACGTCGGCAAGATGGTCGAACTGGCCGAGACCGAGGAGCTTTTCAGCAATCCCAAGCACCCGTACACCTCGGCGCTCCTCCAGTCGGTGCCGGTTCCCGACCCGAAAGTCCGCAAGGAGACCTTCGTCCTCGAAGGCGAAGTCGCCAGCCCTGCGAATCCACCCTCCGGTTGCTACTTCCACCCTCGCTGTGCCTTCAGAGTCGAAATATGCACCGAGGAGACCCCGGAGTTCGTCGAGGACTCCCCCAACCACTGGGTCGCTTGCCATCGGGCGAAAGAGTTGGACTTGGCCGGCCTCAGTGGCGCCACCTCCCAGTTCGGCGGTGTCTCGGTCGACGGCGAGTAACTCCCGCTTCTTCGGGTTTTAGCGCTACGTTCGCCCTGAGCCTCTCGAAGGGCGATTCCGCTACACCTAGAGAGTGAGATTGCAGCCCCAACCGGGTTCAGATCACTTCTCCCGCTCGTACCGTTGCCACGGGCTCATAGCACCCTCCGGCCCTGGTCGCCCCATTGACATCCGCCAACGGCAGCGCGTCCTCGTTCCACTTCAGCACCGCAAGGTCCGCGCACGCTCCCGCACGCAAGGTCCCAACCTCCCCGGCCATCCCCAACACGCCCGCCGGCCGTAGCGTCGCCCGAGCGAAGGCTTCGCTCTCATCCATCCCCGCCGCCAGCACCTTCGAGATCGTCCGAGGCAGATCGTGCTGCGGTTTCGATCCCACGTGCCGGACGTACTGGTCCGTCGAAATCGTATCAGGCAAGAACCCGTCTGCGATCGCGGCCTCCACCGTCGGAAAGTCGAACGACGACATGCCATGTCCCACGTCGAAAAACACCCCGCGCTCCCGTGCCCTCCACGCCGCGTCGATCACCTTCCCCTCCTCCACAATGCCATTCGGCCCTGCATGGAAGCAGTACGTCAATACGTCCCCGCTTCGGAGAAGGTCGAGTTGCTCGGATATCGGCCAGTCGTACGGGTCCCAGCGGTTCCCAAACAATATCGGTCTGCCCGTTCTCTCGGCGATATCCAACGTGCGCTGCGCCACCATCCTCGGCTCCGAGTCTCCACAAGAGTTCACACTCGCGTTCACCGACAACCCCCAGATCAGCTCACCGCCGTCCTCCACCGCCGCCACGCCTGCGTCCACGTCTAGATCATCTACGTTCCCGAACGCCGCCGTCCCCGGTACCCGTTCCCCGCCGCGCGCGACACTCATAGCCAGTCGAACCCTCGTCTTCATTCCGTAAATGATAGTCTCCCGGTAGAACGGCCAGTCATCCGCCCCACAGTCGCCCTGCGAGAGTATCGTCGTCGTCCCCCGTGGAAGTATCTCAACGTCCGGGTCTATCCCATACTTCCAGTTCGACGGCGCCGGATGAGCATGAAGATCGACCAACCCGGGCAGCAGCACTCCGTCCGGAAAATCCAGAACCCTGGCGGCCGTTCCCTCAACGCCTGGCCCTGCCGCCGCTATCCGGCCCCCCGACACCGCCACTGCACCCGGTCCGTCCAGACCCGAATCGGCGCAAAACACACGCCCCGCACGAACAATCAGGTCATATCTCGGTTCATCCATATCCTCTATCTCCCGTTCCAAGAATTCCAATCCATCCAAGACCTATGAGAGCGCTCTCAAACAGCCAAAGCGCCTTACCCGCAACCAACCATCTTCTTTCTATGCAGTACTTTCTACTTTCTTCTCTCCCCCAATCCCGTCAACTGAATAGCCGCCCGTCCCCCATGAATCCGATTTACGTTGAGAATCAGCGGCGTAATGTGCTCCACGAACACCGCATTCCGCAGGCCACCCCCGTCCACTGCCCTGATGCCAGGAATCTCTTCGGCCAGAGAGGAGACGGTCGTCTTTGCCTCCTCATCGTCCGAGCACACCACCACATCTGAGTCGATGCGCTTCTCTGGGTTCAGCAAATCATGCGCGCTGATCGTCTGGAAGGCTGCCACAACCCGTGATTTCGGCAAAACCCCTCCCGCCTCCATGGCCGCCGATCCCGCTTCAATAGGCAGGAAGTTTGCCTCACCGGCGTCAAAACCCAGCGGAACCACCGTAGTCACCACAATTTTCCCGGAAAGGGCTTCGGCAAGCGACTCGAGCACCGGACGCTGGCCCTCGTAAGGTACGGTCACGAACACCACATCCGCTCGGGACGCGACATCCTCGTTCCTCCCTGCCTGAACCGACGCTCCTTGGGCCCGCGCTGACACTCGCGCAGCCGCTTCCTTGGCCCGCGTCGCCTCCCGCGACCCGAGCATCACGTCATGCCCCGCCAACGCTAGCCGCAGGCCAAGTCCTCGCCCCTCTGGCCCCGTCCCGCCGAGAAAGCCAATCATGGCCCTAATCTACCCATACACTCCGCCCTCCGCAAGGGGACACTCGACTGTCAAGGGCATCCAAAGTGGAGCTCATTCTCTCTGACCCTGTCGAAAGGTGATAACTATGGGTACGCCACGAATGCCATGTTCGGGCATCATGGATACTCCCTCCGACGATTTCGGAACTTTCCAATTGCAATATAAAACATCGCATAATATCTAGCAGAAACTCATCGAACCGTTTACCATGCCCTCTACCATACCCAACTCGACCTACTCAGGCCTCGCAAACAGCATGGTATTTCGCACCTCCACAATTGGTCTCATCGTTGCGGTCGTCGCATCTGCGTTCCTTCTGGTTGCCATGCCGACGCACGCCCAAACGGGTGACATTTCCACAGTCGCCGGTGGTGGAGTAGGCGATGGCGGCAGACCCACTCTGGCAGCCCTCACATCACCGGACGGTGTCGCTGTCGATAGCCGCGGCGATGTCTATGTCGCCGATGGCGCAGCTCATCGAATTCGCAAGATCGATATCGAAAACAACATAATCACCACCTTTGCCGGGACCGGCAATCCGGGCTTCTCTGGAGACGGAGGCCCCGCAACGGCCGCCGAGCTCAACTCGCCCTTCGGTCTCGCCTTCGACGACGCTGACAACCTTTACATTGCCGACTCCGGCAACCACCGCATTCGAAGGATCGATTTGGCTACCGGGATTATCACCACCCTCGCGGGGTCCGGAAGCCCCGCGTTCGAGGGCGACGACGGCTCCGCCCTGGACGCAGCGTTTCATGCCCCGCATGGAGTTGACGTAGACCGGCACGGCAATATCTATATCGCTGACACGCTCAATAACCGAATTCGAAAGGTCGACGCGTTCAACGGTATAGTGACCACCATCGCCGGTACCGGCATTGCGGGGTCTGCAGGTGACCTGGGGCTCGCCGTAAACGCCGAACTCAACCAGCCCAATGACGTCGCCGTGGATGACTTGGGCAAGGTCTATATTGCCGACACCGGCAGTCACATCATCCGCCATATTGACGTGCAAGGAGTCATCATTACCCTCGCGGGACAGAGGAATGTGCCCGTCAATTCGGTCACCGTCGCCAATTCCGGCCCGGCTCTAAACGCCGTCCTGCGAAACCCGCTAAGTCTGACGCTCGACCAAGAACAAAGGAATCTCTACGTTGCCGACACAGGCAACCACCTCGTTAGAAGAATTCTCCTCAATAACGTAATCGAAGATACGCTGATCACCACCGAGGCGGGCTCGGTCGACGGATCTGCGGGATACGATGGTGAAGACAGAAATGCTATTGTCTCCAGTCTTGACTCTCCCTCCGCAGTCGCCGTCAACTCATTGGGGCAAGTTTATATCGCTGATACAGGCAATCAACGGGTCAGAGCCGTCGTGAGCCCGGGCGAGCGGAGGCCCAAGATACTGGTTACCGTCGCCGGCAACGGCGAATCCAGCTTCTCAGGCGAACGCACCTCGGCCACTAACGCAACCCTTCATTTCCCCAGCGACGTTGCCCTTGATCCCGACGGCAATGTCTACTTCTCCGACACAGGTAATCACCGGGTGCGGCGAGTTGATCTCTCCACAGGGCTCATAAGAACTGTCGCCGGCAACGGTGTCGCTGGAAGCCTCGGCGTAGGTG
>JAPPDQ010000183.1 GCA_028875495.1 Chloroflexota bacterium | reverse complement strand
CCCTCTCCCGTCGTGGGAGAGGGGATTTTTTGCGCGCTGATTTGTTCGATGAATCTCTTACACAGGACACTAGTCCCACTCAATGATGACGCCAAGGGCATCCTGCGGGTTATTGAACAGCATGTGGTAGGCCTCGGGGGTCTGCTGCCAGGGCATACGGTGCGTGATAAGCGGCTCGACGTTGATCCTTCCGTCGATGAGCATCTGAGCAGTATCGTTCAGATGCATCCATGGAGTCGGAGAGTTCCAATAACCGAACACGATCTGGCTGCGCTGCATAAGGCTCGAGTCGAGTGGAAGGGCACCGGAGCCAGGAACGCCGTCGCCCGCCTGATATAGAGCGATAAGGTGAATGGTCCCGCCAGCCTTGACCAGCATCTGCTGCGCCTGTTTGAATGACTCAACGCCTGCGTTTCCGCCGACGCATTCGACAACAACGTCCGCTCCCTTGCCGTCGGTCAATTCTCTCACTGCCTCGACGGTATCGACCTCGGCGGCGTTCAAGACCATTTCCGCGCCTGACTTCTCGGCGATTTCGCATCGAAGTTTGGTTGCGTCTATCACGATGACTCTGGCGGTGTTTCGCTCACGGACTGCCTGAGCGTACAGGTTGCCGACTAGCCCTTGTCCCAACACTACGACCGTATCGCCAGGGCTAATTGGTGTCGCACGTGACCACGCTACGCCACCATTAGCCAAGGGAAGGAAGGTAGCAGCGTCGTGGCTGAGACTGTCGGGCAGGACGAAAATCCGTTCGTCGTCGCCAATGGCCGGCCTCCGTACGAACTGAGCGTGTGGAGCAGACGCCATCACACGTGTGCCCAGCGCGATGTCAGTCACATTCGTCCCAATCTCGATCACATCGCCAGCATCCGAGTAACCCATGCGCTCGGGGCTCACTGCGATCTCCTTGACGTAGCGAGCGAAAAGTTCCGAGCCTCGGCTAATAAGGCTGCGCTTGACCTCGACGACGACATCGTCCGGGCCTGCGATAGGCACTTCGGACTCCACCATCTGGACGTTCCCAAAACCCTCCAGCTTTTCCAGCCTCATCATAGTTGGCAAGGTCTTGTTCTCCTGTGAATTTCCATGGTAGCAAATTGGAGTTAGCGAACCGGCTACTTCGGCTCCTCGTTACCCCACTCACGAGAATCTATGCACCTCGTCCAGCATTCTTTCGTAGTCGCCGTACGGGACAATGTCTCCCCAGACGTGTTTCCATGTCGCGCAAGACTGCTCCCTCGTCTCCCGTCCAGCGTCGTAGACTGCAACAACCTGCATTTCCTTGACGGGCGCGAAGGCCGAGCCCCAGTTATGACCACCAGGCGTCGTCTGAAGACTCCGGTGTACTCCGGCGAAGGCTACTCGCAATTTATCCGGCATGACTCTGTTCCTGTTGGAGAGGCCGATCAGTCCATTCTCTCCAGCAAATAGAACACCGGCCTGAACCCATCCGAGCAGCTTGTAATGGTCGTGCCGGGCCTCACGCCGAGCATGTTCCCGCCGCGACCCAATAGAACGACGTATTTATGGATATCCGTCCAAGCCCAGTCACTGAACCCCTCCGGCATATTCGTCCCGTCGGAAATGAACTCCTGGCCCTCTTCGAAGGAGTGACAACAACCCTCGGGCTTCCACTCGACGCCCTCGGTGTACTCGTCAACCCACTCCTGATTGAACGTCTTTTTCAGAACGGTGATTCGTACCGGCTTTGCCGCGACCATTTGTGTACCTCCTAACATGTTTGTATACGAGGATTTCATCCCTCACCCCGGCCCGCTATCTTAGACCCTCCAACAAACTATCGAAACAGGAATCGAGAGCATATGATGACGCAGCCAATCGTCAGGAAGGCTTTATGAATGTCCCCTCGCCGTTCAAATCGTACTCTCAACCTGCGAAACTGATGCAACCAACTTAACGTTCGATCGACAACCCACCGACATACTCCCAGGCCACTGCCGTTGGGAGTGCCCCGCTTTGCCAGAACCGGACGGATGTGGAGGCGTCGCAACCGTTGGCGAAAATGACGGTGCGGGTGCGCTGCGCGCTTGCGTGCAAAGCCTCCCCCGAAACTTGCCTGCGATATGTGATAGGCTACCGCTACGGGAGAGAAAGACCCCATGAGCGAGCCGGAGCACCAGATAGAGGTCGACGGCTTATGGAAAGTCTTCGGGAGCAAGCCTGAACGGGCCCTCGAGCCGGAGCATGAGCCGAAGAGCCGTGCCGAGATCCAGGAAGAGCTGGGGCTGGTGGTAGGGTTGCGCGACGTGTCCTTCACCGTCGACCCGGGAGAGATCTTCGTGGTCATGGGGCTCTCCGGCAGTGGAAAGTCGACCCTGGTCCGCTGCCTCATCAGGCTGATCGAGGCCACCAAGGGGCAGGTGCGCTTCGACGGCGAGGACATTTTGACCTACTCGCCCGAGCAGATGATGGAGTTCCGACGGAGCAAGGTCGCCATGGTCTTCCAGCACTACGCGCTTCTGCCGCACCGACAAGTGCTCGACAACGTGGCGTACGGGCTGGAGATCCGCGGCATGGACAAGGCCGCCAGGTACGAGGAGGCGACGAAGGCCATCGAGACCGTGGGGCTGAAGGGGTGGGAGGACTACTATCCAAGCGAGATGAGCGGGGGGATGCAGCAGCGTGTCGGACTCGCCAGGGCCCTGGCGGTGAACCCCGAAGTGCTGCTCATGGACGAGCCTTTCAGCGGTCTCGACCCGCTGATACGAAGGGAGATGCAGGACGAGCTCGTCTCGCTGCAGTCGGAGCTTCGCAAGACCATCGTCTTCATCACGCACGACCTGAACGAGGCGCTCAAACTGGGCGACCGCATTGCCATCATGCGGGACGGGGAGATCATCCAGGAGGGTTCGCCGGAGGAGATCGTCACCCTGCCGTCCGATGAATACGTGACCGAGTTCGTGCGGGACGTTTCCAGGGGGAAGGTCATCCAGGCGAAGGCGATCATGAGAGAGCCGGACGCTGTCGTGCACGAGTGGCAGGGTCCCCGCGCGGCGCTGCACATTATGGACGACCATGGCATCGACGAAGTGTTCCTCATAGCGCGCGACGCCACTCTGCGAGGGATTCTGACCGAGGAACAAATGGATGCCCTCGCGTCCCAGCAGGTGAGGACACTGGAAGGAGTGGAGGTCACTCCGGCGCTAACCACAAGCCCTGAGACCTACATCGAAGATATCATCCCGATAGCGGCCCAGTCCCGACACCCGGTCGCGGTCGTTGCCGACAACGGGAGTCTCCTCGGGGAGATTCGCAGGGGCGCTCTGCTATCGGGCATGTCGAGCAGCGAGTAGGAGGCTTCTGATGATTGCCGAAGCACGGGACGAACGAGCCGGCGCGGAAACCTCATCGCTGCGCGCCCGACTCACCACCCTGCCGACCCTTTACCAATGGGGCGCAGGCCTGGCGTCCGTCGTCGTAGTGTCGCTGGTATGCCTTGCGGTCTGGGGTCCCGAGATGGAATTCCCCACGACGGTGTCGACGTCGGAAGTTCCGACCGACGGCGGAAACACCGTTACGCTCAAGAAGTCCGTCCGACAGGTCACCGGGACCTGGATCGACGACAGGGTGGACTGGCTGACTCGCGAGGCCGATTGGATGTTCGGAGGACTGAGCTCCGGGGTCGCCTACTCACTCGTCAAGATCGAAGACGCGCTCAAATGGGTGCCATGGCCCGTCATCATCGTAGGACTCGCCCTGCTCTCGTACGCCGTGGGGCGCTGGCTGCTGATGGCCTTTACGACGGGCGCGATGCTGTACTTCGGATTCATGGGGCTGTGGGAGAACACCATCGACACCATCGCGCTGATGGTGGTTGCCGTCGTCATATCCGTGGCCATCGGGCTGCCAATCGGGGTGATCGCGTCCCGCAACCGGCTCGTCGACAACATCATACGTCCGGTCCTCGACGCGATGCATACCATGCCGAGCTTCGTGTACCTGCGGCCGGGGGTCCTGTTCTTCGGGCTGGGAGCCCCGGCGGGAGTATTTGCCACGATCATCTACGCCGTGCCCCCCGTGATTCGGCTGACGAACCTCGGCATCAGGCAGGTGTCCACGGAGGTGGTCGAGGCGGCCCGCTCGTTCGGCTCGTCTCCATTCCAACTGCTCACGAAGGTGCAAATACCCATGGCGCTGCCGACGATCATGGCGGGCATCAATCAGACCACTATGATGGCCCTGGCGATGGTGACCATCGCCAGCATGGTGGCGGCCGGCGGGCTCGGCGACAACGTGCTCCGCGCGCTACAGAAGAACCAACCCGGCAACGGGGCTATCGCCGGAATCTCCATCGTGTTCCTGGCGATCATCATAGACCGCCTGACGCAGTCGGTCGCGCGTACACAGGAGGACACCCGCAGCGTCGGATGACTCTGAGACCAACCCGTAAGCCGTCAAATGAAGAGGAAGGACGGACGAATCAGGTAGGGAGAACAACGAGGTGCACAACGAAAGGAGGTTGTGGGATGAACCTCAAAATTATATCGCAAGGGCAATCATTGTGATTGCCGCCGCGGTAGCCCTTCGCTGATCCGGCGCCACATGGCCTGCACATGAGAGGGTGTCCAATAAGTCGCCGGATCCGTTCGTAGTGAGCCCTTCGACAGGCTCAGGGCGAACGGAGTTTTAGACACCCTCTGAGAGTCGGGTATGGGGTCGGCACGGTCGCCTGAGGATGCACACAGCTACGCAACGCTCTACAATCCAACCCTAGGCTTGAGATGCGGACCGTTGGGACCTACCGCACCGGAGAACGAGCGAACAAGGACCATTAGCGAAAGGAACAGAACAATGAACCTCAAGATACTGGCTCCAATAGCAGTTTTGCTCGCGACCATTGTGGTCGGGGCCATCGCGTGTTCTTCCGATCCTGAGGTGATCGAGAGGACCGTTGTGGTCGAGGTCACGGCCGTACCGGCTGAACCCGAGGTCGTTGAGAAGCTTGTCGAGGTGACCCCGACTCCCGGTCCGAAGGAGACCATAATCTTCTCGGACCTGAACTGGACGAGCGCGCAAGTTCAAGACCGGATTGCCCAGTACCTCGTTGAGAAGGGGTACGGCTACCCGACGGACGTCGTCTTCGGGGCCACGCTCCCGCTGTTCAACGGACTGCGCAACGGCGATTCCCACGTGACGATGGAGATCTGGCTGCCGAACCAGGACGAAGCCTGGATGGAAGCGCAGGCGGCAGGCGAGGTGGTCTCGATCGGCGAGAGCCTCGGCAAGGACTGGCAGTCCTCATTCGTGATCCCGAAGTACCTGCAGGAGGAGCACCCGGACCTGGACAGCGTGGATGACCTGAAGGAGGACAAGTTCAAGGCGCTGTTCGCCACCGCTGAGTCCGGCGGAAAGGCGCGGCTGGTGTCCTGCGTCATCGGCTGGGCGTGTGAAGAGGTCAACGCCAAGCAGATCGAGGGATACGGCCTTTCGGACCACATTCACGTGGTCAACCCCGGTGACGGAGCGGCGGGGAACGCCGACCTCTACGGCGCCTATGAGAGAAAGGAGCCGTGGCTCGGCTACCAGTGGGGCACGAACGACCCGCCGCTGCTTCTCGATCTGGTCAGGCTCGAAGAGCCCGCCTACAGCGACGAATGCTGGTTCACCACGAAGGCGTGCGCCTACGAGGACGCCACCATCCTGATCGCCGTGCAGCCGGCGTTGCTGGAACGCGCGCCGGACGTGGTTGCGATGCTCCGTAACTGGTCATTCGACATCGCCAAGTACAAGCACGTCGCCGCGTGGATGAGCGAGAACGAAGAAGCCACCGCCAACGACGCGGCGCTGTGGTGGCTCAGCGGCAATACGGACGTGTGGTCGGGCTGGGTCACGTCCGACGCCGCCAGCTCGATTTCGGCAGCTCTCGCGGCCAACGAGATTCCGGACGGCTGGCCGACGGAGTAGGCGACTCGCCGTCGCGGGCGGTAGTGGCTGAGGTGGGGGTTTGTCCTCACCTCAGCCGAAGAGGATTCACCAGAGAGAGCACGGAGGACGCAGAGAAGCGACTCGCCGTCGCGGGCGGAAAGAGTGTGGGTCTGTTCATGGGTTCACCGTAGTGGGTACGGAGGACACAGAGAAAGAAGGGGGGCAGGCCCTCACCCCCGCATCGAGTGCGGGGCAGGCTCTACCCCGCTCCCGTCAAGGGAGAGGAGTATGTGTTTGGTGTTTCTTACCTACGGGTCGTAGCCGCGATCATGTCATTCCGAACGTAGCGAAGCAGAGTGAGGAATCTCAAATACTCGTCTTCCAAGCCAAGCTCCGGAGCCGGAAACATGTCATGACGGTGGCACAACATTTTAGATTCCTCGCTACGCTCGGAATGACAGGCAGACGGGGTCGGATCATAGCTGAAAATCCGTTTTGCCTGCCTCTGTCAGCCCATCACGGGAGAGGGGAAGGATCGACAGGGCGGGTTTGAAACCCGCCCCTACCTAGGTGTAGTTGAATCGCCTGCTACATCTTCTTGCCGGCCGCGTCGAACTGGCCGCCGCCTCTGGAGGGTTCGAGCATCTCCTCCCTGGCCTTGGCGACAAGGTCGGGGAGATGGTCGTCGTTGGCTAGGCGCTGTTCGAGGTGGACCATGCGCTGGGGGCTCGCGGTAGCGACCATCTTTTCGCCGTATGCGCTCTCGGACCAGAAGTTTGCGAGGCCTGCTATGTCGTCGCGAAGCTGGCCGATGTCCTCGTCGCGGTATCGCTGCGAGAAGTTGATGGTGAACATGCGGCGGCGGTCGCTGCCGCCCCAAGAGCCGTGCTTGGTGGCCTGATTGAAGATGAGCATGTCGCCGGGGACGGACTCGATGGGGTAGGCGGGTACCTCACTTCCGTGCGCTCCCCATTTCTCTTCATTGTGGTTGACAGTGGATTGGGGAACGACCTCGTGGAGGCCGTCGGCGTAACGGTCGCCCACACGGTGGGAGCCGGGAATCACTCGAAGGCAACCCGTGTCCCTGGTCACCGTGTCGAGGTAGAAGGCCACCTTGATGTTCTTATACTGCAGGGAGAAATTGTCTGAGTGCCAGTTGGTGTCTCCGACGTAGAAGTTGCCGTCGCTGGACGTGTAGTTGTAGTCGGAACCCAGCACGGCGGAGGCGAACCCGTCGATGAGCGGATGATCGATCAGGCTGCTCAGGTACTCGCTCTGGTCGATGAAGGGGAGGATGGCCGAGCGCCGTGTGTAGTCGTGTGTCTGTTCGTTGTGGCCGCCACCATGGGAAGTCCATACGCCCTCGAAGGCCTCGATGATGCGGTCGGCTTCGGCTGCAAACGCGCCTGAGAACCGGATGAATCCGAACGTGTCGAAGAAGGCGAGTTGTTCCTTGGTGGGGGTCATGTCGGCGCCTCGTCGTAGTCAGGGTGATTTCGTGGCGCCAAGTATGCTTGGAGTCGTATGAAATGACAAGAGGGGGAGGGAGTGTGAGGTGCGGAGGGAACAGGACGTACCGCCCCAGCACGGGCCAACATCCGGCCAGGCGAGGCCATCATGTTTGATCGGGCTGATTCGTTCCTCGCAAGGACCGCCGTTCCAGCATCAGGGCCAACCCTGCCAACGCCATTATTCCGGTGCCTACAACCGCGCCGATTAGATATATGAAGGCTTCGACAGCCCCCGTATCTCCAAAGAGGCATCCAGCGCAGCTGTCGGTCTTCGGATGAATCCCGTATGCGAGCCAAGATATGATGATTCCGGCAGCAATGAAGCCGACACAGAGTTTACGCGATGCCTTTGCCCAGACTAGACCGACCACCACCAGGACACACAGCGCACCGGCTAAAACAAGCAATGCGGTCATCGATCTAGAAGGTTCCACTGCGTCTATCGCCATGAGTGCCCACAACACCGGCAGAACCAGAACGATGCACGCGATGGTGCTGACAATTTTCAAAATGACGATAGAGATTTTCATCTTGTTGCCCTTCAACCTGACAGGATGTTGATACTCACACAGTATATGTGGTTTAACAACATTATGTGTAACTTAAACGTTACTTTTCGTCCATATTTCTATGACTTTCTATAACCTTCCACTGGAACTGGCATTATTGTTCCCTGTTGACGCCGAATCCTACCGGTCGGTGAGGGTGGGAGGATCGGCGTCCTGTGATTGAGGTTCTATTGCGCAAAGCGGGTGAACGTGTCCCCGAAAGTCACCCTCACCCCCGTATAGACTACGGGGCGGGCTCTCTCCCGAGAGCGGGAGAGGGGATTTCCCCTGGGCTGATTAATTCAGTGGATCGGTGAGAAAGGCCGCAAGGCGCACTAACGCATCAGGACGGCTAACTCGAAGATGCGGGAATGTGGTCTAGGACAAGCGCTGTTCTTGCGTGGGCCTAATGACTCCGCAGGCGACGCGAACGCCGGTGTCCGACTCCTCTTGGCCGTAGGCGTCGGGCTTTTCGTGCACGATGATGGCGGAGCCGTCGGCGTCGAAGACGGAATGGCGCGGGCCGCTGTTCAGGGTGATGCCTTCGGTAAAGAAGTCGGCACGGGCGGAACCGTCGGAGGCGGCGTAGATATTGGGCAGGTCGCCGCCGTGCCCGCCGGCCGATTCGCCGCGTTTCCAGGCTGAATGGATGAGTCCGTGCTCCGTTTCTTCGGGATTGAAGTGATCACCAGCGGCATTGAAGTCGGGTGTACATGAGCCGACCTCGTGAACGATAAAGGCATGGCCACCCGGCGCCAGACCCGTCATATCGGCCATGACCAAGACTCCGGCGGCTGCCTGCCGAAAGGTAACGGTTCCCATAGAATCACCGGAGGGCGACTCCAGCGCGGCCGAGGCCGTCAGGCCCACAGTAGGTTGAGCCGTTGCACCGGGACGGACGATCAGGAAGAACAGGCCAGCGACTGCTATGATCGTTATAGGCACCAAGAGAATAACCAGATCCCGTCTTCCAGTCATTTTGGTCACCTCCTCGGCTAAGGTGCTCGATAGACAGCCGAGTCTTCCGCTTCTCCTTAGTGAGTCAGGACTTCGTTCTTTTTTCGTGGCAGGTACTGCGAGTTACGAAAGTCTTGCAGGTTCATGGAGGCCTGTCAAGAAACGCTTGCGGGGCCGATTCCAGCAAAGACGGGCGACCACAAGGGTCGTCCATACGAGAGGATTGCCGGGGGTTGTTTTCAAGGTAATGAGGATGGGTACCACCCGCCTGAATCGATCCGACGATTGTCACCCCTAATGGCGAAGGGATGCGGTGGCGTCGTGGTCGATGGCGAGGGTTTGGGGGTCGATGACGACGCCGAACTCGCGGCGGACGTAGTCGACGGTGTAGATGCCGTTGCGCACGTCCTGGAGGACGAGATCCGGGTCGCGTTGCATGGGGTCGCCCCAGCCGCCGCCGCTGGCCATGACGTGGTGGATGACGTCGCCGCGCTTCATGCGTCCGACTCCCATGGGGGTGATGGTGCGCTCGTCGTCCAGGTCGGGATTTACGATGTTCCACGAGGACGATCCGGGCTTGCCGCCATGCAGTCCGAAGGCGCGGTTTCGTCGCTTGTCGGAGCGGAGCTGGAGGACGGCCTCGTCTTCGAGCAGGCGAACGTCGCGCACGATGGACGGCGCGCCGCGGTACTTTCCCGGCCCGGCAGAGTCAGGCACCGCGCCGTAGCGCTCGATGCGTACGGGCGTCTCGACCTCGGCGATCTCGACGGGCGTGTTGGCGCTGTTGCCGCCGGGGTGGGGCGTTCCGAATGGTCCGTCGCCGTTGGGCCTGCCTCCCCGACTTCCGGCGAAGAGGTCTACGAAGGCGAAGGGTTTTCGCATAGAGTCGTATCCGCCGATGCTGATGATGGTGTTTCCGCCCTCGCCGTCTGCCGGCACGCGGTCGGGGACGGCCTTGGAGAGAGCTCCCCACACGGCCTCCATGATGCGGTAGCCGACGATGCCCCGCGCGCCGCAGGGGGCAGGCAGGACGGGGTTGACGACGGTGGCCTCGGGGGAGGTGACCTTGATGGGATGGTGGGAGCCTGAGGAGTTGGGGATGTCGGGGTCCATGATCTGGCGGATGCCGCCCCATACGGACGACTCGGTGAAGGGGAAGGGCGAGTTGATGCCGGCCTTGACCTGCGGCGACGAGCCGGTGAAGTCCACGACTATGCCGTCGCCCTCGATGACCATGCTGAGGTTAATGATGACGTCGCCGGTCTCGATGTTGTCGCCGTCGATGTAGTGGGTGAAGTCGTAGACCCCGTCAGGCAGGTCGGCGATTTCCTGGCGGACTCGTCGCTCGGAGTACTCCATGATGGCGTCCATGTAGCGGCGCACGTCGGACGCGCCGTAGCGGCTTATCAGATCGAGGAACTGGCGCTCGCCCAGGGTAGCAGCCGCGATCTCGGCGCGGACGTCGCCGAGGACCTTGTCGGGGACGCGGACGTTGGTGGCGAGCAGGTCGAACATCGTCTCGTTGGGGACGCCCCGCTCGTAGAGCTTGGTGGTGGGGATGCGGAGGCCCTCCTGGTAGATCTCGTGGGAGTCGGTGGAGTTGCTGCCGGGGACGAGGCCGCCGATGTCGGTCTGGTGGGCGACGGTGCAGGAGAAGCCCTGCAGCTCGTCCTCGGCGAAAACGGGCTTGATGACGTAGACGTCGGGCAGGTGGATGCCGCCGGAGGTGTACGGGTCGTTCATGATGTAGATGTCGTCGGGGTAGATGCGACCGTCGAACTTGCGGAGTAT
>JAPPDQ010000177.1 GCA_028875495.1 Chloroflexota bacterium | reverse complement strand
ACCACAACCAACCCCGCCGCCTCCACAGTCTCCCGCAGCTCACGATACGTGAACTCGCTCGGCGGCACGTCCGGGTGCCGCACATTAACCGAAGTGAACACCCCCCGCAGACGTAGAGTCTCCTTCACCAGGTGCAGTGACGACGGGCCTGCCCCCAGCGTCATCACCCGTAGGAGCGGCGTCATCCGATTGAACGCCTCCACGGCCCCCGCATCGTCGCCCGACTGGAACAGGTCCCACACCGAGCGGAACAGGTCGGGGAACGCCGCGTGCGGCATGATCCCCACCGACCCGCGCCGCATCTCCTCCACGAAGAACGCGCCCCCCGCGCCTCCGAACACCGTCAGCGCGTCGCCGCCCTCCTTCACGAATCCCGCGATGCTCGCGGGCGTCGGCGGATTCTCAGCCTTGATGTACTGCACGCCCTCGATCTCGCGTGCCATCTCTCCTGCCAGCACTGGTGACACCGCAGCCGTTGGCACGTCCTGGATGAATATCGGTATCGTCGTCGCGTCCGACACCCTGCGGTAATACTCCTTCGTCACCTCCGCAGAAACGCCCACCGGCGGCGTGATCATCGAGGCGTCCGCCCCAAGCTCCTCGGCCCGCTTGCTGTACTGGACGGTCACCGCCGTGCTCGGCGCTCCCGTGTTCACCACCACGGGTACGCGTCCTCTCGCCTGCTCAACCACCGTCCGCGTCGCCACGTCACGCTCCGCCTCCGACAGCTTCACCACCTCGCTCGCGAACGCGATCCCAACCCCGTGCACCCCGTTCTCGATGACGAAGTCGACCTCCCGCCGCAGGTCCTCTTCGTCAATCCGATCGTCCGCATCAAACGGCGTCGCAAGTATGGGAAACAGGCCCTGCATCGTCTCTGTTCCCATCAGTACGTCGCCCTTCCGCCGCTGATGTCGAAGACCCCGCCTGTGGTGAACGAGCACTCCTCCGACGCCAGCCACGCGACCAGCGCCGCCACCTCCGCCACCTCGCCCGTGCGCCCCATCGGTATCTTCGAGACCATGTAGTCGATGTGCTCCTGCGTGAGCTGTTCGAGGATGCGCGTCCGCACCACTGCCGGCGTGATGCAGTTCACTCGAATGCCCGTAGTCGCCAGTTCCTTGCCGACGGACTTCGTCAGCCCGATCACGCCCGCCTTCGTCGCCGAGTAGGGCACCGCCTTCGGGTTGCCCTCCTTGCCCGCAATCGACGCGATGTTGATGATCCGCCCGTAGTCCCGCTCGATCATGCGCGGAATGACATAGTGGCAGAACGCGTACACCCCGCGCAGGTTCGTCCGGTACACCCTATCCATCTCCTCGATAGGCAGTTCCCAAACGCTCGCCGAATGGCCCGCGATACCCGCATTGTTCACCAGGATGTCGATCCGCCCCCACCGTTCGATGGCCTGCTTGACTGCCTGCTGCGCTGTCTCGTCGTCCCCCACGTCGCCCAACACCACCTCCGAGTCCACGCCCTGCTCCGCCAGCGACTGCGAAGCCTGCTCGGCCACGTCCGCGTTCATATCGACGATGACAATCCTCGCCCCTTCGCTCCCAAGCCTCTGCGCGATTCCGAATCCAAGCCCCTCGCCCGCCCCCGTCACTATCGCTACCTGTTCATCAAATCTCGACATCGATTCTCCTCTACATACGAATGTTGACTAATCCCATCGGAACCCCCTCTCCCGCGAACGGGAGAGGGTTGGGGTGAGGGTGAATAGTTTCCCCTCTGCGGTAAATCCCCTACGTAGCCTCCGACAAACGTCTGCTCGCCGCCGACACCGCCGCGCCCTGCGCGACCTCGTATCCCTCGTCCGGCAATATACCCTCCAGACTCGACAGCAGTGCCAGCAGGTACTCCGCCTTGCTCGACTCGCCCATCAGCCCGATCCGCCATACGTTCCCGTCGAACGGTCCAAATCCTTTTCCGATCTCGATCGAGTGCTCTCGCAGCAATCGCTGTCGCACCGTCGCGTCGTCCACCCCGTCCGGGATATTCACGGCCGTAATCTGATCGAGCCGGTACGACTCCGCCACGAGGAAGTCGAGACCCAGCGCCGAGACGCCCGCGCGGAGCGCCGCCGAGTTCCGTTGGTGGCGCGCTATCCTGTCGTCGAGCCCCTCTTCCAGCACGATCCGCAGTGCTTCGCGCAGCCCTAGGATCATGCTCACCGGTGCCGTATGGTGGTACACGTGCTCCGGCCCCCAGTACTTCGCTATGAGACCGAGGTCAAGGTACCACGATGCTGGCTTCGTCGTCCGCGACTCGATCACCTCCAGCGCCCGCGGGCCGACCGCCACCGGGCATATCCCAGGCGGCGCGCCCAGGCACTTCTGGCTGCAAGAGTAGGCGTAGTCGATGCCCAGAGCGTCGAAGTTCAACTCACTTCCACCCAGCGACGTCACCGCGTCCACCATGAGCAGAGCGCCACTGGCCCTCGCCAGCCTTGCAATCTCGTCCAGCGGCTGCAGGACTCCGGTCGAGGTCTCCGCGTGGACAACCGAGACCATCTTCACCGACTCGTGCTTGCCAAGCTCTTCTTCCAGCATCTCAGGCGGGAATGGTCTTCCCCATTCGCCTCGCAGAACCACGGCGTTCGCCCCGAGCCGCTCGGCCATGTCGGCCATCCGCTCTCCGAAATACCCGCATGAGCAAATCACCACCGTGTCGCCCGGTTCGAGCAGGCTGTTCAGCCCCGCCTGCATTCCGGCGCTTCCCGTTCCGGGCAGCGCAATGGCAAGTCCGTCTTCCGTCTGAAACACCAGCCGCAGCAGCTCCGACACCTCGTCCAAGACGACCATGAACTCCGGGTCGGCATACCCGATCATCGGCGACATCATCGCCTGCAGAACACGCGGGCTCGTATTGCTCGGCCCCGGCCCAAGAAGTATGCGTGGCGGCATCACCGGCACCTTCGATTCGGGTACGCTGCTCATCTGCATTCACCTCGTCGTCGCGGGAATCGTCCCGTTCGCGCGCCGTATTATAGGTGACTCCCTGCTACGTTCCAAGCAGCCCCCCATCCGTCATTCCGGCGGAGGCCGGAATCCAGAAGAATCTCGCCCTACAGACAACGCTCCTATTGAAACCGTCTTTTGGATTGCACAAGGTTCTGAAGCACCCGACCTGTTTACCAACTTTTCACTTTTGCGCCCATCCTTCGGTATAATTTGGTGGTACCGTAACGATAAAGACGGGACTTCATGAGGCGATTCATCCACATACCGCTCTACGGCTTGCTGGCCCTAATGGTTATTACCGCCATCGCTTGCGGCGGCGAGTCCGACACTGCTCCTGAGCCGACAGCCCCTCTCGCCCAGTCCGTTCCAACCGCAGTGCCGACACCTGAGCCGACCAACACGCCGGAGCCCACGGCAACCACGGAGCCGACACCCGTACCGCCGACCTCGACGTCGGTTCCAAGTCCGACGACCCCTCCCACGCCCGAACCGACCGCAACCGAGATGCCGACCGCGACACCGACGTCTACCTCAACGCCGGTTCCGCCCCCGACAGCTACACCCATTCCTACGGCGACGAGCACACCCGTGCCCGCTCCGACCATTGCCGTCGCCGCCACCTCGGACGCCCAGGCCGCCCCTGAGCCCCCCCCCACGGCGACCGCGACATTCCCCCCAACGCTCTCCCCCACGCCGCCTCGCACTCCGACCCCAACCAACACACCTACGCCAACCAACACGCCGACTCCGTTGCCTCCTACCGCAACGCCCACGCCTACACAGACTGCGACACCAACACCAACGCCCGTGCCGCCTACCCCGACGCATACACCCGTCCCGCCGACGGCCACAACAGTCCCGGAACCTACGAAGCAGCCCGTCACCGCCGAGGTGGGCACCAACGAAGGCGATCTCGCGCCTGAATACGTGCTCAACCTTCCGCAGAACCGCCAGGTCAGTTCGACTGATCTCGTGTCGCAGGGGAAGCCGGTCTTTATCATCTTCCACGCAACGTGGTGGCCGGACTGTCGCTCCGCGTTGCGGAGCCTGACTGAAGTCTACCCGCCCTTCAAGGACCAGGTGGACTTCTACGCCGTGGCCTTCAACGAGTCTCTCAATGAACTGCAGACCTACCAGAATGACAGCGGTCATGCCGGCACCGTAGCGAGGTCCGCCGGGAACATGATCAGAGACTTCAGAGTCACCCAGCAGTCCACTAAGATAGCGATCGACGCGAACGGCGTAATCATCTACCGAGTCGGCCTCGGACGAGGAGGCGCGTCCGAGTGGACCAATGTCTTCCAACAGCTGGCCAACAGCGCACAGTAGAGTGCTCTTGCGAAACCTTGACTGCTACGTCCAAACCCGTGCCTACTTCGTCCCCATACGTGATCACCACGCTCCCATACGTGACTACCGCGCCCCTTGTCATTCCCGCGCCCCTACCGTCATTCCCGCGAAGGCGGGAATCCACTAACGAGTTCGTGGAGGTGACACCCTTATGAATCGTGCAAACTTCATCCGATTAGTCGTCGGTGCGATCGCGACTCTCTCATTACTCCTCACCGTCGCATGTGGAAGCGACTCTGAGCCTTCAGCGGAACCGCAGACCACCGACACGACCTCGACCACCTCGCCACCCGCAGCCCCGCCTCCCGCGGCCGCTCCAGCGCCCACCTCCGCGCCTGCTCCGACGGCTGCCCCGGCGACCTCAGGGGAGACCATAAATGTCGGACACCGCGTCGGCGACCGCGCCCCCGACTATATGCTGGCGCTCACGGGCGGCCGTCAGGTTAACTCAGCCGATCTCGTCGCCGAAGGGAAACCCGTCTTCATACTCTTCCACGCGACGTGGTGACCGGACTGTCGCTCCGCGTTGCGGGGCATTGGCACCGTCTATCCTGCGTTCGAGGATCAGGTTGACTTCTACGCGGTCGGCTTCAATGAGGGATTGGATGTCCTCTCAGAAGCCCAGGCCCGGAGTGATCATCCCGGAGAAGTGGCCACGCCAAGTGCTAAGATGATCAGTGACTTCAATGTGACGCGCCAGTCCACCAAGGTAGCCATCGACGCCAACGGAATAATCGTCTACCGCGCCGGATACCGCCAGGGAGATCCCGCCGAGTGGGAGAGTGTCCTTAAGGAGCTTACGGCGGCCAACTGATGCCCCGCCAAACAACCATGACAGACACACGACTCAAATTCGTCGTCCCCGGGGACGACCCGCCACAGATCCAAGGTTCACCGCACCTCGACCGCCTCGATCCCTACGGTGATGTCGACCTCTACGTCGACCGCCCTTCGAGCATGGAAGAGCAGCTCGAACGTGCCCGTGACGCTCACGTCATTATCAACACTCGCGGCGCCGTCAAGTGGTCCGCAGAGGCCCTACGAGCCCTGCCGGATCTGCGGATGATCGCCACCTGCTCCATTGGCGTCGACATGATCGACATCGACGTCGCCCGCGAGCTCGGAATCGTCGTCAGCAACCAGCCCGGACGCACAGCCCCCGTCGTCGCCGAGCACGTCATCGGCCTCATGTTCGCCGCCGCCAAGCGCGCCGCCTTCCAGACCATCGAGCTCAAGGCCGGACGCTGGACCCTCATGCAGAACGTAACGCTGCAGGGCAGCACCATGGGCATCGTCGGCACCGGCAACGTCGGACGCGAGGTCGCCCGCATCGCCAACGCCCTCGGCATGAAGTGCCTCGCGTGGACGTACAATCCCTCGCCCGACCGCGCCGAAGAGCTAGGCGTAGAGTTCGTCGAGCTTGACCATCTGCTGATGGAGTCCGACGTCGTAAGCCTCCACGTCCGCCTCAGTCCCGACAGCCGCCACATCATCGGCGCTCGCGAGCTTGCACTCATGAAGCCCGGCGCGCTCCTCATCAACGGCGGACGCGGCGAGCTGGTCGACGACACCGCACTCGTCGAAGCCCTCCAATCAGGACACCTCGCCGGAGCTGGCCTCGACGTCTTCGCCGAGGAGCCGTTGCCACCCGACCATCCCATCCTAGGTTGCGATCAGGTCGTCCTGACGCCCCACCTCGCAGACCAGACCCCTGAGGGCGTCGAACTCCTCAACGAAGGCGCCGTCACTAACGTCATCGCCTTCCTCGAAGGCCGCCCCAACAACGTCGTCACGTGAGAGGCCCTTCACGATTCTATTCGAGCACTGCCTCCCTGCGCCATCTGGGAACTGCAGCCGTCTGCGTCCTGCTGGCCGCCACTCTGCTTGCATGTTCCGGTGGAAGCGGAGATTCAGCCACCGACGAGCAGATAACGGAACTTCA
The DNA here is from genome assembly GCA_028875495.1 of Chloroflexota bacterium. Taxonomy (GTDB): domain Bacteria; phylum Chloroflexota; class Dehalococcoidia; order Lucifugimonadales; family VXLM01; genus VXLM01. Next base: position 4,455 of record JAPPDQ010000177.1, on the reverse strand, counting down.
GGCGAAGACTTCGTCTCTCGAAGAGTCCCTTGAAGCCCTCACGGCCGAGAACACTGAACTGAAGGGCGAAATCACGACCCTTCGCGGACACTTGGATGATCGGGACGCCCGTATACAGGAACTTGAAGTGATCGCTTCGAAAATGGAGTCGGCCTTCACCGATAAGGAGCAATGGTCCAAGGACGATGCTAAGCAGAAGTCGCTTCCGGAAGGCACGGTTCTGGAAAGGACCGTCAGCCTTGTAGAGGCATCCGGTGGCGAGGTCCACTACGTCGGCCACCCTGAACGAGGGGATCGTACGGTCATGGTCACGCCGCTGGAATTTGTAATCGGTGAGACTCCGCTCATCGTTTCGCTTCACGGTTTCGGAGGAGATTCCGCCTACCAGGCGACTTATGTGCCCCTTCACGAGCGCGTGAACACCGACGGGTTCGCTCTGCTGCTGCCCAATGGTGCCCTCAACGCCGAGGGAAACCGCTTCTGGAATCCCACCGACGAGTGCTGTGACGGCGGCAAGTCCGGCGGGGATGATGTCGCTTACCTGACCGAGTTGGTAGCAAATGCACGAGAGGTCAAGGACTTCGGCCCGGTGTACTTCTTCGGATACTCCAACGGCGGGTTCATGTCACACCACATGGCTTGTAAAGGCCTGCCCGGCCTTCGAGCCGTGGCCAGCCTGGCCGGTACGAGCTACGTCGAGGACTCCAGCTGCGACGGCGCGCCTCCCGTGTCCGTCCTGCACATCCACGGCACCGCAGACTCCGTGATCCTGTATGACGGCGATGAGAGTGAGCCTGACGCGAAGAGCAACGGTGAAGCGGTGTTCTACGCCGGGGCGCAGGACATAGTGACGCGCTGGAGCCGCCGCGCCGGATGCGACTGGCCTGAAGACCTCCGGCCCTACGCCACCCTCGACCTCGACCAATACGTTCCCGGCTCCGAGACCCAGGCATTTCGTCTGGAATCGGGCTGCGCCGATGGAATTACCATCGAGCTTTGGATGGGAGAGGGAAGCAGCCACGCCCCCGACTACGGCGACGCCTTCGTGGACGCTCTGCTGGGTTGGCTGCTCTCACAGGACTAACTTCGCTCCTCCCGTCATTCTCGCATACGCGGGAATCCATCCCCCGTTGTCAGCCTTTCAGCGACAATGCCGCTAACGCCGTCTACATTCTTGGCAATGAGGGTGGCAACCTATCACGAGTAGGTCCGTACCCCGAATGTCAGTAGCCCCGTGCCTCGTCTGGACCGATGGGCTGTACTCCGGCGCGAAGAAGGCCGGTGTCCGGGTCGATCATGACGCCGCGTGGCCGGGAGAATCCTCCGCCGGTGAACGGTTCCGGGACTACCTCAACGTTGTGTCCCATGCGGGCCAGCGCCTCGACCGTCTCCGGGTCGGTCCGGTGGTCGACGAAGGTCTCGCGCTCGGCGGCGTCCACGCTCGGCGCCGTGATCGCCTCCTGCATACCCATCCCGAAGTCGACTACGTTCGAGATCACGTTCGCTATGCGACACATGATTCTGCGCCCTCCCGGCGCTCCCACGGTGAGGAAGGGTCTGCCGTCTCTCAGCATGAGCAGAGGCGTCATGTTGTTCAGCCCGCGCTTGAATCCGGCGATTGAGTTCGCCGCGCCGGGCATGGGATTGAAGACGGTCATGCCGTTGCTGAGCAGCACTCCCGTACCGGGCACCACGACACCTGAGCCGAATTGAGCTACCGCAGTCTGCGTGCAGGCCACCATGTTCCTGTCTCTGTCGATGACGCTGAAGTGGGTCGTGCAGTCGCTCTCGCTCGGGGGCGATGTCGGGATTGTGCCCTCAGGCCTCGCTTGCGGGTCGAAACGCCAGGGGTCGTGGAGAGGACTGTCGGCGTAGGCGACCCACGGCTGCGCCTCGCGCTCATCCTCGAGCTTGGCTGCCTCGCGGTCGATGGAGTCGGCGATCTCCCGCGCGTACTTACTCGACAGGATCCCATCCAGCGGTACCGGGCCGAAGTCCGGGTCCCCGACGAAGCTGTAGCGGTCGGCGAAGGCGTGTCGCGCCGCCTCTACGAACAGGTGCAGGTGCTCCGGCGAGCCATGTTCCAGGTGGCCGAGATCGAAGCTCTCCATGATGTTGAGCGTCTGCAGCGCAGTGATCGTGCCCGCCGGCGCTGGCGAGCTGAGCAGCTCATAGCCTCTATATGAGGTCCTTACCGGATCGAGCACCTGCGCCTCGTAGTCTGCGAGATCCTGCGCACTGAGGACTCCACCGTGTCGTCTCATCTCCTCGTCTATGGTTGCCGCTATCTCGCCCCGGTGCAGAGCGTCCTTTCCCTCTCTGCCGATCCTTTCGAGAGTCTCGGCCAAGTCCCGCTGGACGACCCTTGCGCCAGGCGCAGGGGGATATCCGTCCGGCAGGAAAACACGCGCTGCCTCGCCGTACCGCATCAGCTTGGGCATGTTCCTGGCAATCGTCAGGCAGGTGTGAGGATCAGCCTCGAATCCCTCCCTCGCATAGTGCACCGCCGGCTCCAGCAGCCGCTCCAGTGGGAGGGTGCCGAACATTTCGTGAGCGCGGCACATGCCCGCCGTAACCCCCGGCACGCCCACGGAGAGGTGTCCCATTGCGTTGGCGCGATTTTCGACCTCGTATATCCCGTTGCCCTGCACCGTCTGACCGATGACACGGAACATGTCTGCTGTGGCGGCCCTTGGCGCGCGGTGACCGTAATCGACGGCTACGCTGCGACCCTCCCCGGCCATGTGGACGATCATCTGACCGTGACCGGCCACAGAGGAGTTCCACGGCTCGATCACATTGAGGCAGAATCCGGTTGCGACGGCGGCATCCACCGCATTTCCACCGCTCTTGAGGACGTCGACGCCTACTTGGGCCGCGATAGGGTGCGCGGTAGCAACGGCCCCATGCTCCACGACAACCTCGTCCTTGTCAGGTCGCCAGACGCTTTGTGTGTTTATCATCTTCATAAAATACCAGGGTAACCGGACCAGCAGGGTCGTCTAGCAGAATCCGGTCCCTCTCCTCCCTCTGTGCTCTCTGTGTTCTCCGTGGTGGATCTTCGTCCTATCCCACGCTCCGCGAGTCCCTAAGCCGCCGAATGGGCTGTCCGCTTCGATAGGTGGCGACCCGCCAGATCCACTCCGCTGGCCCGAACAGAAAGCGACTCAGCCACGCCTGCGACCACCAAATCTGCAGCGCCCACACCGCGAACACAAACACCAGCACTGCCCCTCGGTTCACGAAGTCGGCATCCCCGAGCAGCACCGTCAACACCAGCAAGCCCAGCACTGTCTGCATCAGGTAGTTGGTCAGCGCCATTCTCCCGACCGCTCGTAGTCGCTCCTTGAGCCAATGGTCCGCACGGTTGTTCCAGAGAATGATGAGGCTCATATATCCCAGCGACGCGGGAATCGTGCCGAGCGTGTTGGGAATCTGGCCGATGAAGGCGATCTCGCGTGAGTAATCGTTCACCGCGGTTATGACGACTCCGGCGGCGGCAAGCGGCAGACCGACGGCAAGCCCGACCACTGCCGTCAGTCGATACGTCCTCGCCGGCAGTCCGCCGTTCATGAACCCGGCCCGATACAATCCGGCCCCAACGAGAATCAGCCCCAATGCGCGCAGGAAGAAACCAAACAGGAAGGGGAGCCCTACGATCTCATCGTCCGAGCGTTCTCCCGGCGTCCAAAGACCGGCCAGGGATGCGTCGGTCGTGTTGGCGATGTTCTGTGCGAGCAATACGCAGGCGACGGACGATGCAAATACGACAACGCCAAGGGAGACTAGCGCCCAATTCGGCAGCTTTCGCAGTGCGACGAGGAAGAGCGATGACACCGCGTAAACCATCAGCACGTCTCCGTCCCATAACAGGAAGTGGAGGCTGCCGATGAGCAGCAGCAGCGCGTTTCGCCAAAGGTTCAGAAGGACTGCTCGTCTTCCCTTGCCGCTGGCACGGTCGATGAATAGGATCATCCCCGCGCCAAACAGCAGTGAAAACAACCCCATGAACTTCTGATCGACGAAGACCTCGCCGAGGATGCCTATCGCCCAGTCGAGCGGTGTCTGTGATGGGCCCGCGCTCAGGTTAAAGTAGGGCGCGCTGCCAAGCCCAAAGTAGACGGCGTTCATCAACAGGATGCCCAGCACCGCAACTCCGCGTATCAGGTCGAGACTGGTTATTCGCCCGCTCTCACGAACCGGTCCTGAATCAGTGGTTTGAGTAGCCGCTGCCAAGAGATTAAGTTCCCTATGAGAGATTGGAAGGGGTCACGTAGCCCCGGATCGGAGGATGCCTGCAACGTGTACTGTGAAGGTAGCTGAACGCATCGTCAAGTCACACGGGGCTGTCCATACCCCGATATCTGCCTCCCAGCCAACCTACCGTAGGGGCAACCCTTGGAGCCCGTCTCATAAGTAGCCAACCTCTCTTATAAGGAAATTCTGGATTCCTGC
>JAPPDQ010000532.1 GCA_028875495.1 Chloroflexota bacterium | reverse complement strand
CGAAACGCGCGTCCTCCTCAAGCTCCATCCCGCCATCGCGCCGATCAAAGTGGCAGTACTCCCCCTCAGCCGCAACGAGCGGCTCGTACCGACCGCCCATCGCGTCCACGACCTCATTCGCGAGTCCGGCGTCGTCGACGGTCTCACGCAGTACGACGACGCCCAGAGCATCGGACGCCGCTACCGCCGCCAGGACGAGATCGGCACTCCACTCTGCGTCACCGTCGACTTCGACTCCCTCGACGACCACGCCGTCACCATCCGTGACCGCGACACCATGTCCCAAGTCCGCGTCCCCATCGACGGCCTCGTCGACGAGTTGCGTAGTCGTGTGACTGGTAAGTAATACCAGCTTCCTCTGTTACCCCGCATCTTCCCCTCCACACCCTGCATCCAATACTATAGAAGCACGTGAGAGGGGAACGACCATGAAGACACTACACTGGCTTGCCGCCGCAACGATTCTCATCATCCTCGCCGCCGCATGTGGAAGCGACTCATCCGACGAGGGCAGCGCGGACATCGCCGCGTCCTTCAGCTTCGAGGCGTTCGGCAACGAGAACTTCGAGGAGGGCCAGCCCATCAGCCTAGACACCTTCGAGGGCCAGCCCATCGTACTCAACTTCTGGTACCCCTCGTGCCCGCCGTGCCGCCTTGAGATGCCCCACTTCGAGGCCGCCTTCCAGTCACACAAGGACGAGGTCGCCTTCGTCGCCATCCAGCAGCTTGGCCTCGACTCAGAGGAAGAGGGCCAGAAGTTCGTCGAGGAGTTCGGCCTCACCTACGCCGTCGGCCCCGACACCTCCGGCACCGTCATCAAGGAATACGATGTCAAGACCTTCCCGACCACCGTCTTCCTCGACTCCGACCACACAGTCGTCCGCAAGTGGGCTGGCCCCCTCAACGAGGAAAAGCTCAACGAGCTCATCGAGGAAATCCTGCCCGCATCGTAGGACGCGACAGGGAAGAAAGGGCGCTCCGCACTGGACCTCGCCGACATATTCCTCACCATCGTGCTTTGGCTCCATGTACTGGCCGCGGCAACGTGGGTCGGGGGGAGCCTCTTCTACCTCATCGTCCTCATCCCGACCCTTAATCGCGTCCCCGACGTTCCCCGCGCGCTCTCGGTCGCGCTCGGCGTCGAGTTCCGCACCGTCGTCGTCACCAGCATCATCGTCCTCGTCGCGACCGGCGCCATCCTCGCCTTTAACCGCCTCACGGAGGTCGAACTCCCATACGCCGCGACCCTCGGCGTCAAGGTCGTCCTCTCGCTCTGGATGTTCGCCCTCGTTCGCGACCGAAGACGGCACGCAAAGACCCTCGACGCCCTCGAAGCGCGGCCCCCGTCTCCAACCACTGTATGGGGAAAACTAACTGCCGCTCTGTCGGGGTACAATACGCTCGTCATCCTCGGAGTGGTGATCTTCTTCCTGTCCGAGCTCATGGGCGTCCTGTACGAGATAGAGCTCCGCACCGAATAGGGGTTTTTCACATAGTGAAACGCAGCCTGCTCAGTATCCTCGTCTGCCCCACCTGCAAGGCCGAGCTTACCCTCACAGTTGACCGTGAGGAGGACGGCGAGATCATTTCTGGCAGCCTAAGCTGCGACGCCTGCGACGAGACCTACCCCATCGAGGACACCATCCCCAACATGCTCCCGCCTGACCTGCGGGACTGAATCGACGCGCCTCACAGGCCATTGGGTGACCAATCATGAGCGCGAATGACGGCATAGCAGAGGCCCAAAGCCCCTCTGGGGACGACGGTCTCGCGCTCTTCACCGACCTCTACCAGCTCACCATGCTCCAGGCCTACTTCGAGGAGCGCATGACTGAGCGCGCCGTCTTCAGCCTCTTCGTGCGCCGACTGCCACGCAACCGCAATTTTCTTGTAGCCTGCGGACTCGACACCGTCCTCGACTACCTTGAGACCCTGCGCTTCACCCGGCGCGACCTAGCCTACCTCGACACGCTCTCAATGTTCTCAGACCGGTTCCTCTCGTGGCTCTCCGAATTCCGCTTCACCGGCGATGTTCATGGCGTCCGCGAGGGCACCCCGGTCTTCGCGAATGAACCCATCCTGGAGGTAGAGGCCACTCTGCCCGAAGCGCAACTGATCGAGACCTTCGTGCTGAACCAGGTGCAGCTCCAGACCATGCTGGCATCGAAGGCCCACCGCGTGGTCACGGTGGCGCGGGGCCGTGCGGTCATCGACTTCGGCGCGCGACGGATGCACGGGACCGACGCTGCTCTCAACGCTGCCCGCGCCTTTTGGATCGCGGGAGTCAACGCTACCTCCAACGTCCTGGCCGGAAAGCGTTTTGGCATTCCCGTTGCCGGCACACTCGCCCACAGCTACATCCAGGCCCACGGCGACGACTCCGCCGCCTTCCACGCCTTCGCCGACCTGTACCCCGACACCGTCCTCCTGATCGACACCTACGACACGCTGGCGGGCGTGGAGAAGGTCATCACGCTCGCAAAGCAGTTGGGTGAAGATTTCAAGGTAAGGGCCGTGCGCCTCGATTCCGGCGACCTCCTCGACCTCTCCCGGAGAGTCAGGGACGCGCTCGATCGGGCCGGTCTAGATCACGTCCAGATCATCGCGAGCAGCAGTCTCGATGAGTACGAGATTGACACTCTCATCTCCTCGGGCGCTCCAATAGACGGCTTCGGGGTCGGCACCGCTATGGGCGTCTCAGCCGACGCGCCATACCTCGATATCGTCTACAAGCTCACGTCCTACGCCGGTGAAGGAAGAGTCAAGCTAGCAACGGACAAGCCCGTCCTCCCCGGTCGTAAACAGATATTTCGTAGCACCGATGGCGACCATGACACTGGTGACACCATCGCGCGCGACGGCGAAGACCTTCCGGGCCGTCCGCTGCTCCAGCAAGCAATGCGAGACGGCAAGCGACTCGTCTCGCCAATCCGTGACCTTGACGAAACGCGCCGCTATGCGGCTGAGCAGATCGCCCGGCTGCCGGACGCTGTCCGGAACCTGCCCGAAGCCGACCCGCCATACCCTGTTGAGATTAGCCCCCATCTAATGGCCTACCACGAAGAGGTCGTCCGCCAAACCGCCGCACGTTCCCTCGGAACAAGTGCTGGTTAGGTAGAATAGAGAGAACCGAAGGGGGATGCCATGACAGCCAGTCCCAATGAACTGAAGCCCGGCGACGCGCTCATCATCGTCGATGTCCAGAACGATTTTTGTCCAGGCGGCGCCCTGCCCATCGAGCGAGGAGACGAGGTGGTGCCCGTCCTGAACGACTGGATCGCCGCCGCGAAGGCCGGCGGCACGCCCGTTTACGCCTCCCGCGACTACCATCCCCAAGGACACATGAGCTTCGACGAGAGTGGAGGCCCCTGGCCGTTGCACTGCATTCAGGATAGCGACGGCGCCCGCTTTCACCCCGACCTCAACCTGCCCTCCGACGCCACCGTGGTCACAAAGGGAGTCCGCCTCGATCAGGACCAGAATTCCGCATTCGACCAGACCGGTCTCGCCACCGAGCTTCGCAAACAGGAAGTGAGGCGCGTATTCGTAGGTGGTCTTGCCGAAGACGTGTGCGTGCTCGCCACCGCGCTCGACGGTCGAAGCGAGGGCTTCGATGTCGTCCTCATCGAAGACGCCACCCGACCCGTGACTGCCGAAGGCGGCGCGACTGCCCGCCAGCAGATGCGAGCCGCTGGAGTCCGTCTCAGCGACTAAACTTGTCCGATGCAATTGGGAGTCGCCCCGACGAGGTCGGCCAGCAACTCCGCCGACGTCTTCATCGCCACGGGGTGCATCACCCCCGGCGCAATCTCCGCCAGCGGCCCCAGCACGAACTCTCGCTCCGCCATTCGAGGATGCGGCACAGTCAGATGCAGCAGGTCGACGACAAGACTCCCGTACAGCAAAATATCAACGTCAAGCGCCCTCGGCCCATTTAGAACAGGCCCACGAACCCCCGCCTTTTGCTGAATGTCTCGCAGCTCACTCAGCAACTCGAACACGCTTAATTCCGTCCACATCCCGCACACCGCATTGACGAATGCCGGCTGAAGAGTCACCCCTACCGGCGCCGTCTCGTAGAAGCTCGAAACCGTGAGTTCGGTCGATATCTCGCGAATTCGCTCGACCGCCCACTGGATGTTCCCGCGCTTGTCGCCCAGGTTCGATCCGAGCCCCAAGTACACTTCAACCTGCATCGTCCTGACTCCAACCGCGCACCACCGCGTCCGTCATCCGCGCGACCCTCGCCATCTCCTTAACGTCATGCACCCGCACGATGTCCGCGCCCCCCGCAATGGACAGCGTGACCGTTGCCGCCGTTCCCTCCACCCGGTCCTCCACCGGCAGTCCAAGAACGTAGCCGATAGTCGACTTCCGCGACATCCCCACGAGCAGCGGCAGACCCAGCGCCTCGAACTCGCTTAACCGACGCAGAATTTCGAGATTCTGCTCTGCCGTCTTGCCAAACCCCATCCCCGGATCGACGATGACATGCTCCGGTCGCACCCCGCCTTCCACCGCGACGCTGACTCTAGCTCGCAACCCCTCGATCACGTCGGGCACCACGTCTTCATACTCCGTTCCAATCTGATTGTGCATCAGCACGACCGGCACGTCGGCCTCGACCGCAACCCTCAGCATCTCCGGGTCCCGTTGCAGTGCCCAAACGTCGTTTATCATCGCCGCCCCCGCCTCAATCGCGGACTTTGCGACCGCCGCCTTGTACGTGTCTATGCTCACCGGCAGGTCGGTCTCCCGCGTGATAGCCTCGATTATAGGGAGCACTCTGCTCAATTCCTCGTCGACCGTTACCGGCTTCGAGTCGCCATATATTCCCGGCGGGCGCGTCGACTCCCCGCCCACGTCGATGATGTCCGTCCCGTCCTCCTGAAACCGCGCCGCCAGACGTACCGCCGCCTCCACGTCGCTGCCCACCCCGTCGTTGGAAAAGGAGTCCGGCGTCACGTTGATGACGCCCATCACGTACGTACGCTCCCCCCAGACGAAGCGCTTTCTCCCTATGTCCGTTGTGCCCCCAAATAGGGTCGGCGGCTCCACGAGAATCGACCTTGCCTGCTGCTCCAAAAGCCCTTTCGTATCCTTGCTAGGGTCTTGGAGATTTGGTAGTGTGATTGAGGTCATTGTATCCCATCGAGCGGGCGGCAGAACCGTACGTTCGCTCAAAGTTCGTCAACGAGAAGGTAAGTTCAACTGCATGGTTCTTAAACGCAAAGTCGACGTAATGCGGGAGGAGCTTGAGGCCCTCAGCGAGAAGTCGCGGCAGGGCGGTGGCCCTTCGCGCATCGAAGCCCAGCACGCCAAAGGCAAGCTCACCGCACGCGAGCGCATCGACCTCCTCTTCGACGAGGGTACATTCGAGGAACTCGACGCCTTCGTCCAGCACCGCGCCACCGAGTTTGGTATGGCCGACCGCAAATACCTCGGCGACGCTGTCGTCACGGGCTTCGGCAAGATCGCAGGCCGCGTGACTTTCGCCTTCGCGCAGGACTTCACCGTGATCGGCGGCACGCTGTCAGAGGTCGTTGCACAGAAGATATGCAAGGTCATGGACCTCGCGGCCAACAGCGGCGCTCCCGTCGTCGGCCTCATCGACTCCGGCGGCGCGCGTATCCAGGAGGGCATCGACAGCCTCGCCGGATACAGCGCTATCTTCCAGCGAAACGTCCGGTACTCCGGCGTTGTGCCCCAGATTTCCGCCATGCTCGGCCCCGCAGCGGGCGGAGCGGTCTACTCTCCCGCCCTGACCGACTTCATCATGATGGTGCGCGGCACCGGACAGCTCTACATCACAGGACCCGACGTGGTGAAGGCCGCCACCGGCGAGGTCGTCTCCCACGAAGAGTTGGGCGGAGCGGAGGCCCATGCGACCAAGAGCGGCGTCTGTCAGTTCGTATGGGAGTCCGAGCAGGAATGCCTCGAACAGATCCGCCGACTCCTCAGCTTCCTCCCGCAGAACAACATGGAGGAGCCTCCCCGGCAGCAGTCACAGGACGACCCTGAGCGCAGGGACCGTGGTCTTCTCCACGTAGTGCCCGACAACCCGAACCAGCCGTACGACATGATGGACATCATTCTGCAGGTGATCGACGACGGCGACTTTATGGAAGTGCATGAGCTTTACGCCCGAAACATCATCGTCGGCTTCGCCCGGTTCGATGGCCGACCTGTGGGCATCGTCGCCCAGCAGCCCGATCACCTCGCCGGTCTGCTCGACATCAACGCTTCTACGAAGGCCGCCCGCTTCATCCGATTCTGCGACGCCTTCAACGTGCCGCTCGTAACCTTCATCGACGTGCCCGGATACATGCCCGGCACCGTTCAGGAGTACGGCGGCATCATAAAGCACGGCGCGAAGCTCCTCTTCGCCTACGCCGAGGCAACCGTACCGAAGATAAGCGTCCTCGTCCGCAAGGCTTACGGTGGCGCGTACATCGCCATGAGCAGCAAGAACCTCAAGGGCGACGTCAACTACGCATGGCCGACCGGTCAGGTCGCCGTCATGGGAGCCGAAGGCGCGGTCAACATCGTCTACCGCGACCAGATCCGCAGCGACGCAGACCCGGAAGCCAAGCGGGCCGAGCTTATAGAAGAGTACGAGCGTCTCTTTATGAACCCCTACGTCGCGGCCAGCCGGGGCCTCATCGACGACGTTATCGACCCTGCAGACACCCGACCCAAGATCATCCGCGCCCTCGAAATGCTCGACAACAAGCGGGAGACCCTCCCCCCCAAGAAGCACGGGAGCATTCCCCTGTGACCGACCGATCCGACAAGCTCATGTCAGCCGCCATGGCAGCGGTTCAAGAGTACCTCGACCGGGAGGCGCGCCGCCTCGGCGCAAGGCAGGAACACCGCCCCTTGAGTCGCTGGAAGTCGACCAAGTGGCGCACCCTCAGGGACACCAACCATCACCCGACGAACCTGTGGAAACACAGCACGTGGTTCTGAGCCATATCCGGCTCTGCTCGTTAGAAGCTCTACTACCCCCCATCATATGACCTCCTCCACTCCCATCAAGATCACCGACACCACGTTCCGTGACGCTCATCAGAGCCTGATGGCGACCCGTCTCCGCACGGAAGACATGGTGCCCATCGCAGAGCGGATGAACGCCGTCGGGTTCCACTCCATGGAGGTATGGGGCGGCGCGACCTTCGACTCCACTACCCGCTTCCTCGGCGAGGACCCCTGGGAGCGTCTTCGTACCTTCAAGAAGCTCATTCCCGACACTCCCTTGCAGATGCTCCTGCGAGGGCAGTCGCTGGTCGGCTACCGTCCTTACGCAGACGATGTGGTCGACGCCTTCGTGCATCGTTCCACGGAGGCGGGCATAGACGTCTTCCGCGTATTCGACGCGCTAAACGACCCCATGAACCTCGAACGGGCCGCCGCCGCCGTAAAGGACTCCGGCGCACACCTGCAATTGACTATCTGCTACTCCGTCACCGAGGAAGGCGTACTCGGAGGGCCTATCTACAATCTCGACTACTACATCGACAAGGCGAAAGAGTTGCTCGACCTCGATGCGGACAGCATCTGCGTCAAGGACATGGCTGGCCTTCTCGCCCCCTACGACTCCTTCAACCTCTTCACCGCCCTCAAACAGGTCGTCGACGTCCCTCTCCAGCTCCACACGCACTACACCAGCGGTATGGCCTCGATGACCGTCTTGAAGGCCATCGAAGCGGGCGTCGATGTCGTCGATGCCTGTCTCGCGCCCCTCGCTCTCCGAACTGCCCAGCCCGCTATTGAGCCGCTCATTACCTCCCTCAAGGGGACAGAAAGGGAGACCAACCTTGATCTTGAGCCGCTGCTCGATCTCGGCGACTACCTCGAAACAATCACCCCGAAGTACCGACAGCACCTCGAGACTCCCAAGACCTCGGTCATCGACGCCCGCGTCCTCAGTCACCAGATACCCGGCGGCATGACCAGCAACCTCGTATCCCAGCTACGAGAGGCCGACGCCCTCGACAAGCTCCCGGAAGTACTCGAAGAGATCCCCCGCACCCGAAAGGACCTCGGTTATCCCCCCCTCGTCACTCCCATGAGCCAGATGGTCGGCTCGCAGTCCGTGACGAACGTCCTCATGGGACGGTACGCCACCGTCATAGAGCCGGTCAGAGAGTACGTCCTCGGACTCTACGGCCAATCGCCCGCTCCCATGAGCGACGAGATTCGCGAGAAAGCGCTAACCGGCGGCGACGAGAACATGACCCCGATCGTCGGACGCCCCTCTTCCTGGGACGAACCGGAACTGCCGGAAGCAGCTGCGGCCATAGCCGACATCTCCGACGACCTCGACGACATTTTGACCTACGCCCTCTACCCCCAGACAGGAGGCAAGTGGATACGCATCAAGCACGGAATCGACCCCATGCCCGATGAGATGAAGCCCGAGCCCCCGTCGGAAGACGGCGCGCGGCCGGTCGCTCCTCCCGCACAGGTGCAGGCCGGCACGAAGAGCCACCGTGCTCGCGCATTCAACGTTTTCGTTGATGGTGAGGCATTCTTCGTCGAAGTCGATCCTGTCTCCTCAGGTCCCTCGGCCACGGCAAGCATGGAGTCAGGTGCGTCAGCGTCCGCCGGCCCGGCCCCGGTCGCCACCGACACTGCCACCGTCCAGCCCGGCGAGTCGACCGTCGAGGCCCCGATGCCCGGCCTTGTCCTTCGGCATGAGGTAGAAGTCGGCGCGACCGTCGAGTCGGGACAGCCCGTCGTGGTGCTCGAAGCCATGAAGATGCAGAACTCCCTACCGTCCCCTGTCGCCGGCACCGTGCGCGCGCTCCCATTCGACATCGGAGCAAAAGTATCGCGAGGCGACGTGCTAGCCATAATCACTCCATGAATAGGCTGAACTTGCACACCAAGTAATGGGGGGCGTGTCCCCCATCCTCAGGTCACAAGGCAAAACAACCAAGAAGGGAACGAACGTGGACACCGAACAGGTCATCGATCAGGCAAAACAGCACTTCGGCACCGTCCTGCAGGAGCAGCTCGAACGCGTCGAGCGACTCAAGAGCGAGGGCGAGTGGACCGACTACTCATCCATCCGACCCGTCATCATCGGCATGATCGGCGGGGACGGGATAGGCCCGAGCATCAGCGAGGAGACCCGCCGTGTGCTCGAGTACCTCCTCCGCGGTGAGGTCGCGAACGGCAAGGTCGAGTTCCGCAACATCGAGGGACTCACCATCGAGAACCGCGCCGCCAAGATGCAGTCCATCCCCGACGACGTGCTCGATGCGATCAAGGAATGTCACGTCTCCGTCAAGGGCCCCACCCACACCCCGGAAAAGGGCGACGGCTGGCCCAACATCGAGTCGGCAAACGTCAGCATGAGGAAGGCGCTCGACCTCTTCGCCAACGTCAGGCCAGTCCGCATCCCGTCCGAAGATATCGACTGGACCTTCTTCCGCGAGAACACCGAAGACCTCTACGCCGTCGGCAGCCAGGGCATCAACGTCACCGACGACCTCGCCATCGATTTTCGCGTTATCACGACTCCCGGTTCCGAGCGGATTATCGAGGCGGCTTTCGATCACGCCAAGCGGACAGGAAAGTCTCGCGTGACCATCGTGACCAAGGCCAACGTCGTCAAGACAACCGACGGCAAGTTCCTCGATGTCGCCCGTCGTATCGGCGAGAAGTACCCCGACATCGAGTGGGACGGCTGGTACATCGACATCATGACCGCCAAGCTCATCGACCCCAAGCGCCGCAGCGATTTTCAGGTGCTCGCACTCCCGAACCTGTACGGCGATATCCTCACCGACGAGGCCGCCGAGATTCAGGGAGGCGTCGGGACGGCGGGGAGCGCAAATATCGGCAAGCAGTACGCCATGTTCGAGGCGATTCATGGCAGCGCGCCCCGCATGGTCACCGAGGGCCGCGCCCAGTACGCCGATCCAAGCTCCCTCGTCCGCGCCGGAGCCATGATGCTCGACCACATCGGCTACAACGACCTCGCGGTGCGTCTCCACACAGCCCTCGACATCTGCGGCATGTACGAGAAGAAGGTCGTCATGACCGGCCGCGACACCGGTGCCACGAGCTCCGAGTTCGGCGACTACCTCATGGCAACCGTAGAAGACCCCGACCTCTTCTCCCGCCGCGATGAGTTCGAGAACGGGTAGGGGACTCCAAACCGATTCTTGGAGACTCTGTAATCTCCCTCGAAAGACACGCGCCTAGGGAAAGCCCCATCCAAACCTGTCGTAGGGACAAGCCTTGTGGTTGCCCATCTCCGTCTCACGAAGCCCAAAACATCAATCACACAGCCACCACCCAAGGAGAAACTGAATGTCACGCAGCAAAGTAACGGTAGTCGGAGCCGGCAACGTCGGCGCAACCGCGGCACAACGCATCTTCGACAAGGGATATGCCGACGTAGTCCTCGTGGACATCGTCGACGGCCTCCCGCAGGGCAAGGCGCTCGACATCCTTGAGTCCGGCCCCGTCTCCGGCAGTGACGCCTCGATAGTCGGCGCCAACACCTACGAGGAGACCGCCGGATCCGACGTGGTTGTCATCACCTCCGGCATCGCCCGCAAGCCCGGAATGTCCCGCGACGACCTCCTACTCACCAACATGAAGATCGTCACGAGCGTCGTCAATGAGGTCGTCGCTCAGTCGCCCGACACCATCCTCATGCCCGTTACCAACCCTCTCGACGCCATGGCGCAGCGCGCCCAGCAGGTCAGCGGTTTCCCGAAACAGCGAGTCGTCGGCATGGCTGGAATTCTCGACACCGCGCGGTTTCGCACCTTCCTTGCCATGGAGCTAGACGTCTCCGTCGAGAGCATCG